>JBEAVZ010000082.1:0-5584 GCA_041160645.1 Acidobacteriota bacterium | reverse complement strand
CGGATTGTATGGCCCGGCCTGGCGCTGGGACCACGCAATATACTGGTTCGAGGTCTCCCCTTCGCGCAGCGAGATGTCCCCTGTCGCGCCGGGGCGGATCGCGTAGACCGGTCGATGCTGGTCCCCGACATACCCCGAGGCAACATAGAGCAGCCCCAGCTGGGCAAAGGGGGTTGGAATGACGATCGTGGACATGCCGTGAAACTCCCAGAGCGGCCGGCCCTGCGGATCATATGACCGCACGGCCTTCGTTCCGGGCACGATCAGCTCGGTGCGCTGACCGTTCTCCCAGATGTAGGGAGTCGCCCAGTTGGTGCCCACCTCACGGTCGACCCGCCACAATTGTCGGCCTGTCCGCTTGTCGAGCGCCAGCAGATAGGAGGATTGATCGTTGTCGTTGAGGATGAAGAGGCGGTCGCCGTAGAGTACGGGAGACGCGGCCGTCCCCCATCCAAAACGGGTCTGGCGCGGCTCGAACTCCTTCTTCCAGACCAGCGTTCCCTTCATGTCGTAGCAGAAGAGCCCAACGTTTCCAAAGTAGGCGTAGATGTGCTTGCCATCGGTGACCGGGGTCTCCGAGGCGTAACTGTTCTTGAGGTGGCGTGACGCCCTGACCAGACCTCGAAAGGCCTCGCGCTCCCAGATGATTCGACCGGTCTGGAAGTCGAGGGCGTAGACCATCCAGCGGTGCTCATCCTTCGAGAGGTCGAAGCGCTCTCCGCCAAAGTAGAGCCCCTTGCGTGGCGCCTCGGTATCCCCCTGCTTGATGACACTGGTCACAAAGATCCGCTCGCCCCAGACGATCGGGGAGGACCAGCCCATCCCGGGAACGGGCGTCTTCCAGACGACGTTCTCCGTCGCGCTCCAGGTATCGGGCAGCGCCGGATCCTCGACCACACCAGTCGCCCCCGGACCACGGAACTGCGGCCAGTGTTCACGCGCGACGCCGACGGCCGGGACCAGCAAGGCCACCATGAGAATCACCACGTATATCGCTCTTCCAGTCACGTCTGTTACTCCTCTGGAGTTCCAGTCTGGCGGAAGGCCAGGTCTGGACAAATTTCAGCTTGACCCAATGTAAGATTTATTGGATAGAAAGGTAGGCGGTGGAGAGGCAAAAGGCAAGTGTGGCGCAACTCTCGTCTCTCCGGCCCGACCACGGTGCCGACCCGGTCTGCCCCCCGGCTCACGACCGGAAGCTCGCGGGTGAGCGCATCAACGAACCTGCATGATCTCTTTCCAGTGAGTCGTAAACCGGTTCGAGCGCTGGTCGATCCGGGGGCGCCAGGCGGCAGAATCTTTGAAGAGGCCACAGGTGATCGTATCCCTGCCGTGGCGGTGGTTGATCGCGTCGATCCGGCTCATGAGTTGTCGCTGCTGCTCATAGTCTGCTGCATCCCAGAGCCGGCGTGACAGCGTATCAGCGGGTGAAAGGCCGGTCAGCATAATGCCCGCCTTGCGGTAGCCGATCCCTTCCTGATAGAGCTTGGGAAGGAGCTTCTGCGCCACGGTCATCAATTCGACGGTGCTGTCGGTCGCCGTTCCAAGGTCAGCCGTCTCCGCACCGCCAGACGGCTGGCCAGTCGGGCGGGCGTTTCGCCCCACCCGCACAAAGACGGTCAGCGCCCCGGCCGCCAGCCGCCGCTTCCGGAGCTTCTCTGCCCCGCGGGCAGTGAAGTAGGCAACGGCCTCGCGCAGATCGTCGAAGGTCCAGACCACGTTGCCGAAGGAGCGGGAGACGACGAGGCTGTGCTGGTGAGCGTGGCTCCGCCCCAGTTCAAGACAGCGGATTCCCCGCAACTCATGGACGGTCCGCAATCCAACCACCGTCATCTTCCGCCTGATCCAGTCATCGTCCGCCTCGCGCAGGCCCCGGGCAGTGAGGATACCATAGGCCCGGAGCTTCACCGCCTGGCGGCGTCCGACGCCCCAGACCTCATCGACCGGTGTCCGCTCGAGCGCCAGATCGAGATGGGGTGAGTCGACCAGATTGAGCACCCCGCTGGCCCGGCTCGACTTCTTGGCCAGATGGTTGGCCACCTTGGCGAGCGTCTTCGTCCCGGCAATCCCCACCGAGACCGGCAGTCCTGTCTGCCGCCGGACCCGCTCCCGAATCTCCCGCCCCAGCGACTCCAGCGCGGCGGCGCTGCCGGCCTCCACCTCCAGAAAGGCCTCGTCGATCGAATAGACCTCCAGATCCGGCGAAAACTGCTCGAGAATGTCCATCAATCGCGCCGACATATCCCCGTACAACTCGTAGTTGCTCGAACGGACGATCACCCCATGCGCCTGAATCAGGTCGCGCACCTTGAAGAATGGCTCCCCCATGGCGATCCCGAGCTGCTTCGACTCAGCGGAGCGCGCAATCACACAACCATCGTTGTTCGAGAGCACGACCACCGGCTTTCCGACCAGTCGCGCATCGAAGACCCGCTCACATGACGCGTAGAAGTTGTTCGCATCCACCAGGATCACCGCGCGTCCCATTCTGTCCCTCCCTCAGTCCACATTTCCGGGTTAATGGGTCAGTGGCGCCGGACCGACCAGATCACCCGCCCCCACAACTCCCAGTCCCCTTCCGGTTCCAACCAGAGCGGATCCTGACCATCTCCGGTCAACCGCAACCGCCCCTCGACCTTCTCGACCTTCCGGACCAACATCTCCTCCCCCACCCGGACCACCATCAGGCTCCCCGCCACCACCTTCTCCGCCCGGTCGACCACCAGCAGATCACCCTCTATTACCCCTTCACTCTCGAGACTCGCCCCCACCATCCGCGCAAAGAAGGTCGCCGCCGCATGCCGAACCAGATACCGGTTCAGATCCAACCGGCCCTGCCGATAGATGTCCGCCGGCGACGGAAACCCCATCGCCAGCCGCCAGTCGTCCTCGACCTCTTGCTCTCTTTCCTCTCTTTCCTCTCTTTCCTCTCTCTCGATCAAATCTTCTTCCATCACCAATTTTCTCCATTACGGCTCCGCAGGATACCACAACGTTTCACACTTGCAACGAAAAAGATCACGGGCGCGTGGAGGGGAGGCCGGGAGATGGTGTAAGATCGGCTTTCTGCTTGGAAACAGGGGCTGTAAGCCGCGGAGACAAGCCAGAGAGATGGGTCGAAAAGACAGCCTGAAACAATGGGAGGACGAAGCGGATGGGGAGAGAGAGGGCGATATTGCCGCCGGTGGCGCAGCGGATTCCGCGGCAGGTGACGATTCACGGTTACGTGGAGACGGACGAGTACGCGTGGCTGGCCGACAAGACGAAGACGGATCCGGAGGTTCTGGGTTATCTGAAGGCGGAGAACGACTATGCGATCGCCATGATGGAGTCGACCAGCGAGCTGCAGGAGTCGCTCTACCGGGAGATGCTGGGACGGATCCAGGAGACGGATCAGAATGTGCCGTACCGGAAGGGTGGCTGGCATTACTACAGCCGGACGGAGGAGGGGCGGCAGTACCCGATCTACTGTCGGCGAATAGTCGCGACGGAGGAGATCGGGGCCGAAGAGGTGGTCCTCGATCTGAATCAGCTGGCGGAGGGACGGGCCTATTTCAGTGTTGGTGATTATGAGGTGAGCGACGACGGAAGACGGCTCGCCTTCACGACCGATGCGGAGGGGTTTCGGCAGTACGATCTCTTCGTCAAGAATCTGGAGACGGGCGAAGTGACGCCGCGGCTGGCGGAGCGGGTGACGGGAGTGGTCTGGGCGGATGACAACCGCACCCTCTTCTATACCGAAGAGGACGAGGTGACCAAGCGGTCGAACCGTTTCTATCGTTGTCAGATCGACGGCCGGGGCGCGGAGCTGCTCTATGAGGAGAAGGATGAACTCTACCGGATCGGCGTCGCCCGGACGCGGAGTGGCGGCTACATTGTCCTGACCTCTTCGAGCTTCACGACGAGCGAGGTGCATTATCTGGCCGCGGCACGGCCGGCCGGGGATTTGCGTCGGCTGCGGGCGCGCCGGGAGGGTCACGAGTACTATCTGGATCACTTGAGCGGCACCTTCTACGTCCGGACCAATGATCGTGGCAAGAACTTTCGACTGGTGCGCATCCCGGTGGAGGCGGCCGAGCTGACAGAATGGCCGGAGCCGGTCGAGGAGGTGATCCCGCATCGGGTGGAGACGATGCTCGAGGAGGTCGACTGTTTCGCCGGCCACCTGCTGGCGCTGGAGCGGGAGGATGGGTTGAGTCGGATGCGGGTCCTCGACCTGGGGAACGGGGAGTGGCACTCGATCGAGTTTCCGGAACCGGTCTATGTCGCCGGACCGCACGTCAATGCCGAATTCGAGTCGAAGACCTATCGTTTCAGTTATGAGTCACTGGTCACCCCGCGTTCGGTCTTCGAATATGATCTGGGGACACGGGACCGGCAGCTGCTGAAGCAGCAGCCGGTGCTGGGGGATTTCGATCCGCAGCTCTACCGTTCGGAGCGGCTCTTCGCAACGGCCAGCGATGGAACCAGGATTCCGATCTCGATCATCTACCGGCGGGAGCTGGAGTTGAACGGTCAGCGTCCGCTGCTGCTCGAGGGCTATGGGTCGTATGGAATCTCCAATGATGTCGACTTCTCATCGAATCGACTGAGCCTGCTCGATCGCGGGCTGGTCTATGCGGTGGCCCACATCCGGGGTGGAGGGGAGTTGGGCAAGGAGTGGCACGACCAGGGCAAGATGATGCAGAAGATGAAAACCTTCACCGACTTCATCTGCTGTGCGGAGCACCTGGTCGGAGAGGGCTACACTTCGCCGGATCGGCTGATCATCATGGGCGGAAGCGCCGGTGGACTGCTGATGGGCGCGGTGAGCAACCTGCGCCCGGATCTCTTCAAGGCGGTTCTCAGCTATGTGCCATTTGTCGATGTGATGAATACCATGCTCGACGCTTCGCTGCCCCTGACGGTCGGCGAGTATCTCGAGTGGGGCAATCCGAACGAGCAGCCGGCCTGGGAGTATATGCGGAGCTACTCTCCGTACGAGAATATCGAAGCCAAGGAATATCCGGCGATGCTCATCCGGACGTCGCTCAACGACTCGCAGGTCATGTACTGGGAACCGGCCAAGTATGTCGCCCGGATGCGAACGCTGAAGACGGATCAGAATCCGCTTCTCTTCCGGATCAAGCTTGAACCGGGTGGGCATGGCGGAGCGTCGGGGCGCTACGACCGACTGCGCGACCTGGCCTATGACTATGCCTTCATCCTCAACCAGGTTGATGGGCAGGTTGATGGCCCGGTTGGTGGCCCGGTTGGTGGCGAGGCCGGGGACTAGTTGGGGAATGGCCGGGCGGCTAGCGGGGCGTCCGGAGGGCTTTGGCCCGTTCATTTGCCTGCCGTGCCTCGGCGAGCTTTCCGCTCTTGCGGAGCGCCTCGCCGAGGAGCTCCCAGGCTTCGGCCATCTCCGGTGCGAGACGGGTCGCGTTCTGCGACTGGAGCAGCGCCTCGGCCGTTTTTCCCTCCTTCAATCGCTGCCGGCCGTTACTGACGGCGGTCGCGGCGGCCTCCTGATCCTGCTTGAGCTTGAGCAGCCGGCTCGCCTCCTGCATCTCGCCACGGGCGGCGGCCAGATCCCCCTTCTGCC
>JBEAVZ010000067.1:0-11009 GCA_041160645.1 Acidobacteriota bacterium | reverse complement strand
GGCATATGTTGAGAATGCTGGCGAGACGCTCCGCGAAGAAGAGATCGATCAGCTGCTCGATGAGATCTACGTCCCCAGCCACCAGCTGCACAATCCGGCCCTCAGCCGCTACTGGTCAGAGATCGACGCGGTCTGGTTCGACAATCTGCGGGAACGGATCGACCAACTCGACTCGCCCTACACGCGGGCTCTCGCGATCGCCCACGGACTGCGGGTCGGTGAGTATGCACGGTCCTTCACCCCCCGGACGATCGGGCTGCGGCAACCCTTGTCGCTGGTCTTTCGGCGGTCATGCCAGCAGCAACGGCGGGTCGTCGACAATGGCCGCCGGAATCAGAGCACCAACCTCGAAGCGCTCGATTTCATTAACGGTCTGCGCGCCGATGCCATGTTTGTCCGTTTCCCCGGCCCGGGTGGCCTGGCCGCCTGGAGTCAAAAGGCCGCAGAGTGGCGCGAGGTCTGGGTGCAGCGAGACGCGGCGGCCTGGGAGCGGCTGGTGAGCAGCCAGCACGGAAAGCTTGGCGATCGCGTTCTCTCGAAAGAGCGCTATCTCGATCTGATCACCCGCTTCCTCAGCGAGGCGAAGTCGATTCCGGTCTGGGCCATCTCCCACACCGAAGATGGATTTCTGGCCACCGGAGAGCTGGCGGCCCGGATCGGACGGATCCGTCGTCTCGAGACGATCTACCACAAGGACTTCTCGGAGGTGGTTGGTGGCCGCAATACCTATCTCCTTATTGCCCGCTGATTCCGCGCTGCCGGGACGAGTCGGCCAGGCAGTGCACGAAGAGAGTAAAGTCGAGAGGGTGAAGTGATGGCCCCTGAGTCGATGGCCGATCTGGCAAACGAGAACGAGCAGTTGCGGAGTGAACGTGATCTGCTGCGACGGCGGCTGGCCGCAGTCGAAGAGACCTTCATGCGCACGGTCGAAGAGTCGCAGGAAGAGATTCTGGCGATGAACGATGCGCTGGCCCGCACCAACGCCCAGCTGCGTGAACTCGACCAGATGAAGGACGCCTTCCTCTCCATGGTCACCCACGAGCTGCGGACGCCGCTGACGGTGATCAGCGGCATCACCGAGATGCTCGAAACCGGCATCTACGGCGAACTGACCAACGAGCAGGCTGAGCACATCCGCCAGATCGGAGCCCAGGCCGGACGGCTCCGCCACCTCGTCAACGACCTGCTCGACCTCTCGAAGATCGAAGCCGGGATGATGAAACTCCACCGCGAGGCGATCTCTCCCCGCTCGATGGGTGAAGAGGTGATCGAACAGCTGATCGCTTATGCCGCCCAGTCAGGGGTCATTCTGCGCAACCAGATCAGCCCGAGTCTGCCGGATGTCGACTGCGATGGCCGGCGAATCGAGCACGTCCTGATCAACCTCATCTCCAACGCGATCAAGTTTACTCCGCACGGCGGCCAGGTCACCCTCTCCGCCGAAAATTTCGGGAAGTACGTCCGCTTCTGCGTCGCCGACACCGGAAGTGGAATTCCGGCCGAAGCGCTGCCACGCGTCTTTGACAAGTTCTTCCAGGTGCATACCAGCACCGAGACCGGCCTCAAGGGCACTGGTCTGGGATTGGCGATCGTCAAGCACATCATCGGGCTTCACGGCGGCGAGGTGAGTTGTCAGAGTGAGATCGGCCGTGGAAGCCGCTTCTTCTTCACGCTGCCGACCGCGGAGCGAAAATCGAGTGGGCCAATCTGAAGGCTGGTCTTTAATGAAGAGTTGTGGCAACCGTCAGGCCAGCAAATCGGGCGAGCAGATCGCAACTCTCACGGGCCATGACCGCCTTCTGGTTAATGAGACGATGATCCCCCTCCCGACTCAGGTACAGTTCCAATCTTGTCTCGCGGGCCCGCTCGATGAAGTCGAGACTCAGCTGATAGGGGATGGTCTCGTCGCGCATCCCGTGAAAGATCACCGCTGGGCGGGCAAACTGCTCGAGCAGCAACGCGGATGGATACTGCGCGGCGTCGGTGAGGAGCTGGCTGCCCAGCTCCATGTCGAGGTACTGAGTCTGCAGGCGATAGCGACCAGTTTGTTGCCAGGCGGCCCGTTCATCCGCACTCAGGTTCAACCAGTCGAAGAAACGAAGCGCCGGGGCGATCAGCGCACAGGCATCGACCAGCTCAGCCAGTTCGGGGCGCGCGATGGTCAGCCAGGCCGCCGTCCACCCGCCCATACTCGAACCGACGAGGAGAAGTGGCCCGCCGGCCCGCTGGCGGGCGTAAATGACGATCGCCGCCAGATCCTCGAGCAGACGCGGGCCGCTCAGCTCGACCATCGCCCCATCTGATTGGCCATGTCCGCGAAAATCGGCCGCCACGAGCGCCCAGCCACGCTGAGCGCATTCTGCCTCAAAAGCCCCGATCTTCTCTCCTCTCCGGTCGGAACCAAGTCCGTGGGCGAAGACGACCACCGGAGTCCCGGCCCGGCCGGGGGTAAAATGGTAGTCACCACGGACAACCTCTCCGCTGCCCATCACCAGCTCGATCGATTCACACTCACGCATCGTCAAAGGCCCCCGCTTGTTCGATCCTCGTCGACCGCCGGAACCAGCTTTGCGGCCAGCTGCCGGATCTGATTGGCGTGGTTGCGCGCATGTGCAGCATAGATGCGCAGCCAGCCCTCGACCGTGTAGCGTCCGTGCTCGCTGTGGGTTCCCTCGCGCTGCCAGTCGGCGTCGGTCATCGTTTCGAGGAGGGGAACGGTTGCCGCCCGGGCGCCCTGAAAGGCCGCCAGAGCCGGGGCGACCGGACGTCGATTGTAGTCGAGTCGCGTCGCGAACAGATCCTGGTCATAGCCCTGGATGGCCGGGCAATCCTCGACCAGCAGGCGCCGCAGGCGGATCGCACTGGTCATCTCACTGTCGGCCAAATGATGAACGATCTCAGCGGCCGTCCATTTTCCCGGCAGTGGACGCGCTGTCCACAAATCCGGGGGAATCAGTTCCAGGGCCGCCGCTACCTCGGCAGCGCCAGCCGCATAAGTGGCAATAAGCTCTGTTCTCTCTGCTTTGGTCATGACTGCTCCACTTCTTCTATCTTGCCGAAATTGGCCACCGAGGCTGGCAGCGGAATCCCGCCGGACAGCTGTGGATCAGGAACCGGCGCGCCGGACACCACCGTCAGGGGCAGCACCCCGGCCCAGACCGGCAGCTTCATATCATCCTCGTCATCGATCGGTGGCCCGGTCCGGATCTTCGCCGAGACCTCCTCGATCGGCAAGCGCAGCACGGTGGTCGCCTTCAGCTCCTGCTCATCAGGAATCCGCGCCTCGGCCCACCGCCCGGGCACAATCTGCTCGGTGATCACTTCGAGCGCCCGCATCTTCTCCGCCAGCTCCTCGATCAGACTGGCCGTGCCGAGCATGACCACCGACCGATAGTTGAGCGAATGGTGAAAGGCCGAGCGGGCCAGGACCAAGCCGTCGAGCAGAGTCACCGTCACCGCGACGGGAATGCCGGTCGCCAGTTCGCGCAGCATACGGCTCGCTGCCGCGCCATGAATGTAGAGGGTGTCGCCGTCCCGCCCGTAGCTGGTTGGTATCACATAAGGCTGGCCATCGACGACAAACCCGACGTGGCAGAGAAAAGTGGCATCCAGAATGGCGTGGACCGTCGGACGGTCGAAGGCACCGCGCTGTGGACGCCGTTTCAGGGTGGTCCGTTCGGTTGGTTGGTATGAATCCATGTCGATCAAATCTCCTCTTTGCAGCCAGGGTATCTGGCTTTGCCAACCCCGGTGCTGATCAATTTAGCATTACTGATCCGGATCGTCACTCGCCCAGCTCATCTCTTTGAAGGTAGTTTGATCAGGCGTCAGGTCAATCGCATTTTAAACTGACTTGACTGGCAGGGGGTGGGTGATGGGACTGATAGGATCGAGAGGACGGATAGGACTGATAGGACTAATAGGACCGATAGGACCGATAGGACCGATAGGACCAGTAGGGCTAGTAAGACAAGTAGGACCAGTAGGACCAGTAGGACCAGTAGGACCAGTAGAGCCGGTAAGACCCGGCAGAGCGCTTGGATCGATCTGACAAAAAATCCTATTGATCCTATCAGTCCTATTCCTATCTTCCATCCCCTAATTGTCAAGTGGGTTCATAAGGCGATTGCCCTTGGAAATGGTATTGCCGGTTGGCGCTCGATGCCACTTCCAGAGTAGACTTTTTTATGCGACATTAAAACTTCGGAAACAGTCATGGCCAAATACACAAACCACATCTTCATCTGCACCAACCAGCGCCCGGCGGATAACCCGCGCGGGAGCTGTGATCCCTCAGGTATCGGCGCCCTCCAGGTCGCCTTCAAGAAAGAGCTGGCCGCGCGTGGATTGCACGCTGAGTTGCGGGCCAACAAGTCGGGCTGTCTCGACCAGTGCGAGCACGGACCGGTGGTGGTCATCTACCCTGAAGCGGTCTGGTACGGCGGGGTCGGACCGGAGGACATCCCGGAGATCATCGAGACGCATCTCATCGGCGGGCGACCGGTCGAACGGTTGATCCTTGGCGAAGAATGTATCAACACCGCCAGTTGTCCCCACCGGAACAACGTCTGAGCTGCCGACGTGAGAGGAGCGGCGTGATATGCCTCCCAGACTGGCCAGACTGGTCTCCATCGGCGGCGGAACCGGACTCTCAACTCTGCTTGAGGGGCTGCGTCCGCTGGTCAGCCGTGCGGATCCGCTGGTCGATCTGACAGCGATCGTCACGGTCACCGACGATGGTCGCAGTTCGGGTCGGCTGCGGCGCGAGTTCGCCGTCCCGCCGCCCGGAGATCTGCGCAATTGTCTCGTCGCGCTGGCCCCCGATCAGGACGGGCTGGCCGCCCTCTTCCGCCATCGCTTTCCCGGGGCCGGGCCGCTGGGTGGACACTCGCTCGGCAACCTGCTGCTGCTGGGTCTGATGCAGATCGAAGGCGACCTGCTCGCGGCGATCGAAACCGCGCGCCAAATGCTTGGCATCCGCGCCCGCGTCCTGCCCTCGACGACCGTCCCCGTCGATCTGGTCGCGGCAATCGGCGGAGAGGAGATCCGGGGCCAGGTCGCCATCAAATCGCGCGAGGGGGCGATTGAGCGGCTCAAACTCGATCCACCCGATGCGCCGGGGCTCCCCGCGGCGATCGCGGCCATCACGGCGGCCGACCTGATCACCCTCGGACCCGGCTCACTCTTCACCAGCGTCATTGCCAACCTGATCGTGCCGGGAATCGCCGCCGCCCTCGCCAATTCGCGGGCCCAAAAGATCTTCATCTGCAACGCCATGACCGAGTATGACGAGACCGATGGATTGAGCGCGGTGGACCACGTGCGGACACTGCTGGCCTACGCGCCCGACCTCCGCCTCGACGATGCCCTCTTCAACTCGACGCCCATCTCCACCGAGATGCGGGAACGCTACGCGGCCGAACGGGCGGTGGCCCTCGACCCGCCGGCAATCATTCCAGCCGATCTGGCCGGGATACGCTTCACCAGCCTTCCCCTCGCCTCTGAGTCACGATTTGTGCGCCACGATCCGCAACGTCTCGGGCGAGTTATTCTCGAGCTCGCCGGGGTTAGTCATTCCAGAATCGATGGGGTATGATCTCCGTTTGATTCAAAGTACTCAAATTCAACATCGGAAGGTATAAGACTGTGGCAAAGAATCCCGTCAACGTCCTGATCCTCGCGGCTGGTCTTGGAACAAGAATGAAGAGCGACCAGGCCAAGGTTCTCCACAAGCTTGGCAGTCGACCATTGATCGCCCACGTGCTGCGCACCGCCGCGCGGCTCGATCCGGCGCGCATTCTCGTGGTGGTTGGCCACCAGAGCGAGCAGGTGATGGCCGCCGCCCGGGCGGCCCTCGATGACCGGATGGCGGAGCGCCTGCGCTTCATCCACCAGGCTGAACAACGCGGCACCGGCCACGCTGTCAAATGTGCCGCTGAGGAGCTGCGGGCGACCTCCGGAGATCTGCTCGTCTTCTATGGTGACACCCCCATCGTCCGCAGCGAGACGCTCAGTCGCCTGGTCAGCGAGCACAGCAGCAGCGGCAGCGCCGCGACCCTCATCACCATTCGGCTCGACAATCCTCCCGCCTATGGAAGGATCATTCGCGACCAGAACGGTCGATTCCTGAAGATCGTTGAGCAGCGCGACTGCACTCCGGAACAGGCCGCCATCACGGAGATCAACCCCGGTTTCTACTGCTTCAATATCGCCGCCCTCCTGCCGGCGCTCGACCAGCTCTCCCCCCAGAATGCCCAGGGTGAGTACTATCTGACCGATGTGCCAGAGCATATGCTCGCCGCCGGCCTGCCCGTCGGCACCCTGCTCCACGACGATCCGCACGAACTCGAGGGCATCAACAACCGTGCCGAACTGGCCTTGATGTGGAAGAGGCTTCGCGGAGAGACCCTTCACCGACTCATGCTCGAGGGCGTGACCATCATCGATCCGGAATCTACTTATATCGACGACGGAGTCGAGATCGGCCGCGACACGGTCATCCATCCCCAGGTGATCATCGAGGGCGAGTCACGGATCGGCAGCCACTGCGAAATCCATTCCTGGTCGCATCTGATCAATGTCGAGATTGGCGAGCGTTGCCATATCCTGAATGGTTCAGTGATCACGAACAGCCGCCTCGCCGGCCACAACTCGGTCGGCCCCTTTGCCCACCTGCGCATGCACGCTGAACTGATGGACGAGGCAACGGTCGGTAATTTTGTCGAGGTGAAGAAGTCGTCGATTGGAAGGAAGACCAAGGCGATGCATCTGACCTACCTTGGTGACGCGACGGTTGGCGAGAGGGTCAATATCGGCGCGGCGACCGTGACCTGTAACTTCGATGGGAAACAGAAACATCCAACGATCATCGAGGATGACGTGAAGATCGGCTCTGATACGATGCTCGTCGCGCCGGTGAGGATCGGCAAGGGGTCGGTGACGGGCGCCGGCTCGGTCGTCATCGAAGACGTCCCGGCGGATTCTCTCGCGGTCGGAGTGCCAGCGAAAGTCAAAAAGCGCATCGGAGGATAGGACCGGCTGGCCCTACCCTCCGCTTAAGATCACTTCCGGATCTCGATCTTCCGGGTCATCGACGCGCCCTCGACGACCTTGTAATCGGCCGGAGCCGCAAAGAGCGCGGCATCCGGCTCATTCCGACTGAGGTTGATCACCCGGTAGACGCTCTCGCCAAAGCGCGGATCGCTGTGCCTGGTCATGATCACCAGTTGCAGTTCGTTTGAGTACCAGCGCTCGTTGACGATCTCGATCGGCTTCTCATTGCCAACCTGGCCGGCGGGAATGGTCTCGACAGTGCGGGTCCCCTCGGCCTCAACCCCCTCGACCATCTGCCTGCCAAGCTTCTCAGTCTTGATGTTCTTGCCCGCGTCGGAGATCAGGGTGAACTGACCGGGATTGTCGATCTTAATCACCTTCACATCTTCGGTGCTGGCGGCGCCCGGACCGTCGAGACGACGGGTGACGATACGGGTAACCCCGTTCTGGCTTTCGACATTCGTCGACATCTTCACTTCGGCCTTCTCGATCTTCGTGATCATCACACCAGCCGGAGGGGCGCCGTCAAACGCCAGCACCGGCGGCAAGCTCATCTTCGTCACTGTCCGGGCTTTCGGATCGAGCATGATGGTCACCCCCGCGACCGGATCGACAATCTGAATCGACTTGCCCAGATCCGGCAACCCCGGCACCATCCCGATCATGAGCGGCGAGAACTCACGCCGGGTCCGCCCCTCGCCATCGCGGTAGATCTGCGATTCCGACTTGCGCTGGATCCGGTTGCCGTCCGGCAGGGTCTGCGTAAACTCGCTCACTGCATCCGCGCTGTAGGGAAGGCTCTTGACGACCTTGCTCTCGAACGGCATCGTCTCGTGGGCCATCGAGAAGGTCGCGGCGCCGCTCTGACCAAGCGGCATGCCAGCCACGATATCCCGGGGAACAACGAGATTGAAGTGACTCTGCGGGGCGAGGGATTCTCCATCAACCGTCTTCTTGTCGAGGAAGATGACGGTCTCCTTATTGTCAGATCCGATCTGCTTGATGATGATCTCTTTCTTTTCCTGAGCCTGCGCAGTCATGACCGCACCGGCGAGCACGAGCGTCGCGAAGGCACTCTTCCGGATTCTCTGATAAACCATATTCTCTCCTATCCTAACAGTAATTGAATGACCGTGATTGAATGACCGTGATTGAATGTCAACTACTTGATAAAGCGAATGGCCCGGGCCATTCCATCTTCTCCAACAACCAGATCGGCCTTGACCGGCGTCATCGCCCTTTCAGGATTGACCGGAAAACCGAATGAACCAAGTGTCGAGCGGGGGACCATGACGCGAATGAGCTGGCCGCGCTCGAGGGGATAGAACCGCTGTCCGGGATTGAGGAGGAGGTAGTCGGTGAGAGCCTCCTCCGTCTCAACATCGGCCCCGGCCGCGGAAGTCGTGACGCTCGATGGCCTGACCGGAGTGGGGGCAGTCGCGCGGGAAGAGCGCACGGTTCGGCGTCGTTCCGGCCGCGGAGGCTCGGCGACCGTCCCGGTCACGGCTCGAGCCACGGCGGAGCCGGGGGCCGGGGCGACTGGCGGCGAACTCTCGGCCACCAGGCCAGGGGTTGACCGAGTCTCCGCTTGTCGCCTCGTCCATTCCCAAAATGTCAGCTCCCGAAAGGTCAGCGCCCACAATGTCAGCGCCAGCCCGGCGGCAAGCAGCAGCACGGCCGCGCTCCGCCAGAGAAGTCGGGATGACCACCACGAGATATTCTGCGACCTGTTATTCCTGGCTGCGGCGGCTTCCCGCTCCTGCTGAAGGGCGGCCAGCAGCCGCTGCTCGACCGCCGGAGCAGCCTCTTGCCGACGCTCCGCACGCGCCACCAGCCACAACGTCCGCTGGAGAAACTCGACCTCGGCGAGCCTCTCGCGACACTCTTCACACGCGACAAGGTGGAGCTGACAATCAGCCTGCAGCCCTGATTCCATCGGCTCACGACGCGCCAGTTCTGTCAGATGTGATACAACCTGATCGCAATTCATATGACCTTGTTGACCGTCCTCTCCCCATCCCCTCGAAGCCGACCAGCCTGCATCTCTCCGCGCAGACGATCGAGAAGAAGAAGGCGTCCACGATGGAGTCGGGAACGGACTGTCCCGAGGGAACAGTCGAGAATCGACGCGACCTCCTGGTAGCTCATCTCGTGGAGATCGCAGAGGATGATCGCCTCGCGATAGTGCTCCGGCAATGCCAGGACCGCCTGGCGCACCGCCTCGATCGTCTCCTGCCGCACCAGTTCATCCTGTGGAGTGGCCAGCTCGCGCCATTCACGCCACTCTCCGTTGAGCAGTGGCTCGTCCGGCTGATCGTCACTGAGTGGGTGCAGACGCCCGCGGGCTCGCAGTCTGACCCGGACCAGATTGCGGGCAACGCCGTAGAGATAAGCGGTCAACGTGCCACGTCGCGAATCGAAACTGCACTCGTCATTGACGGGTCTGATCAGGTTCAGAAAGACCTCCTGGACAACATCCTCGGCCAACGCTGCGTCTCCACACATTCGCAGGGCAAAACGAAAGATCCCACCCTGGTGCTCGCGATAGAGTGCAAGAAATGGCTCTTCCCGGCCGGCGCGAATCTCTTTCAACCTCTGCTCGTCGGTCATAGTTTGGGAATCCTTCTCCGCTCATTCACATAGTCTATTGTCTCTTCGGTGCGGAAAAGTTCCCATTTGGGATAGAAATAATTTGCTGGTGCGTGGGACAGCTGGGACCTGTCCCACCAGACCCCGACCAACTCACTCGCTCCGCTTTCCAGTGATCGTCGCGACAAGGCGCCGCGCTCCACCGTAATTACGATGTTCACAAAGATAGATCCCCTGCCAGGTGCCCAATCGCAAACTACCCCGCCCAATCGGGATCGTCAGGGAATTGCCGAGCAGAGTCGATTTGATATGGGCCGGCATATCATCTGGGCCCTCGAGGGTATGTTCAAAATAGGGCGCATTCTCAGGGACGGCGTGGTTAAAATAGCGCTCGAGATCCCCCCGCACGTCAGGATCGGCATTCTCATTGATCGACAGCGAAGCCGAGGTATGCTGAATGAAGAGATGAAGCAGACCAACCTCGAATTGCCCGATCTCGGGAAGATGATCAATAATCTCGCGGGTGATAAGATGGAAACCGCGGTGACGCGCCGCGAGACTAAACTCTTTCTGAATCCATTCGGCATTCTTGCTCATGCGGGGGATTATGATTGATTCATCAGGACAAAGGCAATTCGCGCCCCGGCGGGAATTGGGACGGACCGGCTTCATTGCCACGCAACTCGGCATTGGGGATGTGGCCGACCGACAGCTCTCTCTCGACACCTGTGTCGCGACGGTTCGGCGGGCACTCGACGCGGGTCTCAACCTGATCGATACCGCCCCGATGTATGAGGATGGCTATTCCGAGGAGATCGTTGGCGAGGCCATCCGCCGGTGGGGCGGCCGCCGCGACCAGCTCTTCGTGATCGACAAGATCGACGACCTCGAGGCTCCGGTCGGGCCGCAGATCGAGGCCTCCCTGGCCCGGCTGCAGCTCGCGCAGACCGATGCCTTCGTCTTTCACGCCCTCAATTCGCTGGAGACCTGCGCCAGACTGATGGAACGTGGCGGTGGCTTCGCGCAGCTGACGGAAGCGATCGCCGCCGGTCGGACCAGATTTCGGGGTGTCTCGTCACACCATCCGGAGGTCCTGCGACGGGTGATCGAGGCGAACCTCTGCGATATCGTCATGTTCCCGGTCGGGCCATTTGTCGACCAGCGCTATATCGACGACATCCTGCCCCTGGCCCGCACCAGGGGCGTCGGGACGGTCTGCTTCAAGACTTTCGGCGCCGGCAAACTGGTCGGCGACACGAGCGGTTACAACCAACCGCTGCAGCTGCGTCCGCGCGGCAAGATCTCCTCCGGCGGAAACAGCGCGGAGACGACCCTGCCGCGACTGAGCGTCGCCGAGTGCCTCGACT
>JBEAVZ010000126.1:0-3132 GCA_041160645.1 Acidobacteriota bacterium | reverse complement strand
CAGTGTGGTGGGTCTGAATGAGCGGATGACGGAGATTGTCTGGAGCGAGAGTGCCCCCGACTTCGGTCTCGGGTTGCGGTGGGGGGAGCTGGCGGTGCAGGCGCAGCTCCATCCGGCGGTGCTGCGTTGCGGGATCCAGCAGCGTGGAAATCCGATCGACTGGAACCGGAGAGGGAATGTCTGGCATACCGAGACGATGACGTTCGAGTCACTTCTGATTGTCGAGTCGCATCGGGAGAGTACCTACCGCCTGGTGATTGGTGACATCACGAGGGAATGGAAGTCGTTCAATGCCTATGGCCGGTTGGAGACCCCCCTTGCCGATCTGAAGGATAACGTGAATGAGAATGTCAGGAAGAATGGGGTTCGTTTTGTCCCGATCAGCATCGAGGTACGTCACCGGAACCACCATTATCGAATGCTCGTCGCGATCGTCAATACCGACTCGGATGCGATCTATGAAGAGGGAGAGCTGATCTCCGACATGCGGGAAGGCCAATTGGTCCATCACCCGGTCTTTGGGCGGGGAAGGTTGTTGACCTTCACGGACACGGTGGCGATCGGGCAGCGCGTGCATGCCGCACGGTTCGAGTTTGACGATTTTCCGGGTGTCACCTTCTTCATTCCAACCACGAAACGGCTGCGAATCTATGGCGATCTGGAAGATATTCGCCCGTTGGAGTACGCACGATCGAGCGAACTTGGCGCGCTTCTGGCGAGGCCACGTGTAACCTGCTCAGAGAAAGGAAACGACTAATGAACGCGATTCAGATGACCGAGAAACTGCACGAAGACTATATCCGCTATCTGATGACGACCTTCGACATGTCGTTCTGGGATCGCGCCCTGACCGATGAGTTGCGGCGGAAGCTGGCCGCACCGGGAGTCCTCTTCCGCGGACCGTTTCTGGAGCTCAATCCGCCCTACCAGACCGGACAGTCGTTGCGCAGTCTGGTGGCGGAGGGGGTGTTGAATGAGCGGCTCTGCCATTTGCGTGGGGATATTGAAAGGGCCGCCGAACGTCCATTACCACCCGATCGCCCGCTCTATCTGCATCAGGAGAAGGCGATCCGCCGGATTGTCACGGAGAACCGCAACGTGGTGGTCGCCTCGGGAACGGGGAGCGGGAAGACGGAGTCGTTTCTGATTCCGATCCTGCACGATCTGCTCAGTGACAACCGGCCCGGGGTGCGGGCGATTCTGATCTATCCGATGAACGCGCTGGTCAACGATCAGCTCGATCGTCTGCGGAAGCTGCTGCGAGGCACGACGATCACTTTCGGGCGTTACACGAGTGAATTGAAGGAGAAGGAGCGTGATGGACGGCGGATGAACCCGCAGTCTCCCGCCAACGAGGTGGTCTCGCGTGAGATGATCTGGGGGGATGAGAAGAAGGGGCAGCCGCCGGCTCCGCCACAGATCCTGATCACCAACTATGCGATGCTCGAGCATCTGCTGATCCGCCCACAGGACTCGCCGCTCTTTGATTCGAACCATCTCCGTTTTCTCTGTCTGGACGAGGCGCACACCTATTCCGGGGCGCAGGGGATCGAGGTCTCGATGCTGCTGCGCCGGTTGAAGCATCGGCTTGGCAGCCAGCCGGGAGAGCTGCGTTGCATCGCGACCAGCGCGACGCTGACGGAGAATGATCGTGCGGCGGCGGCCACCTTTGCCAAAGGGCTTTTCGGGGAAGAGTTCAGCGCGGAGGATGTGATCTTTGGGACACTGACCGCGCTGGGCGATGAAGATTCGAAGTCGGGATTGCCGACCAGTGTCGAGGCGTGGCAGGGAATATCGGATGAGCTGCTGGAGAAGCTGCGGAGGGGAGTGGCCGCGGCGAGTACTGATCGGCGGTTGATCGACGAGCTGTTGACCGGGTTTGAGGCGCTCGGGCTGGTGAGTGGCGCACAGGTGGAAGAGGTCAGGAGCCTGCCGGAAGTGGTCGATATTGCCCGGATTCTCTGGCTACTCTTCCGCCACAATCCGGAGATCGCTGGACTACGGTCACGATTGCGGGAGGGGACGATTGAACTGCGCCGGGCGGGAGCGGTCGTCTTCGGCGACGGGGAGACGGTGCCGGAGGATGAGCCACGGTTGAATGAAGCGGTCTGTCGGATGGTCGAGATCGGGGCGCTGGCGCGTGAAGCGCCGGACACGGCGGCGCTGCTGCCGGCGCGTTATCACCTCTTTGCCCGCTCGCCGCAGGGAGCCTGGATCTGCCTCAATCCACGGTGCAATGAAGACGTGGGGCGTAAGGGCTGGAGCAACCTCTTTCTGGAGAAGGGGGAGAGCTGTCCCAAGTGCAAATGTGCCCTCTATGAACTGGTCGCCTGTCGGGAGTGTGGGCAGCCGTACGTTCAGGCGTTCGAGAAGAGCGGGCTGCTCCACACGGAGATCGGGGTGGGGGAGCAGGCGTCCGGGCGGCGCTACTTCACCTGGCGACCGCTGACCGATACTTTCGACCTCGACGGTGAAGTGGAGCCGGACGTCGATGATGGGGCCCCGACCGAGTCGAGCCAGGTCAGTGTCTGTCTGAAGTGCCGCCAGCAGCGCGACCGGTGCGAGTGCAGCCGTGACCGCTGCGCCGTCGATCTCTACCGTATCGACTACAAAAAGGGACCGGTCGAACTAATGACGGCCTGTCCACGCTGCAAGTCGAGAGCGGGAAGCGGATTGAGGGAGATCGTCACCCCGATCACCGTCAACAATAATGCGCCACTCGCCATTCTGACCGAAGAGCTCTATCGCCTCTCGCCGCAGAGTCCCAATCCTGATCTGATCGGGCTGCCGGGTGGGGGACGCAAGCTGCTGGCCTTTACCGACAGCCGGCAGGGCGCGGCGCGTTTTGCCGCCTATCTGCAAGCAGCGAGTGATGAGACACGCGCCCGCCACCTGATCTATGAGGCGACCAGTCGATTGAATCGGCAGGGGGGGCAGCCGGATATCATTGATCTCGCGGAGGAGGCCTCTCGTCTCGACCGATGCTATCAGATGGCAGAAGAGCATCAGATCAGTTCGAAGGAGAAGGAGCAGAAACGCGAGCAGGTGAAGAGGATCCTGGCCGAGTTCTGCACCTCGCATCACCGTCGCCATTCACTCACCGCGATCGGCTTGATCGACTGCGTGGTCGAT
>JBEAVZ010000010.1:0-5216 GCA_041160645.1 Acidobacteriota bacterium | reverse complement strand
GGTTTATATGATGAGTAGCCGGCATACCCCTCGCGCCGGACATCGAGGTTATTAAGGACAACCCCAAATATCTGCGCACCGACACTGGAGAGTTCGTGGCGAGCGCGTTTGACCACTTCGCGGGTGCTGCGCCCGGCGTGGACGACGAGGATCACCCCATCGACGATCGTCGAGAGAATGACCGGATCGGTGACATTGACCAGGGGGGGCGAGTCGATCAGCACGTGATCATACTGATCGGCGAGGTTGGCGATAACCTGTTTCATGGTGTCGGAACTGATCAGTTCGGCCGGGTTGAAAGGGATCGGACCGCTCGTGAGCACCGAGAGGTTTGGCGCCCAGGTCTTCTGAATCAGCTCGTCCGGATTGAGATCACGCGCAAGCACTTCCGAGAGACCGGAGGAGTTGTCGAGACGGAAGACCCGGTGGACCGTCGGGCGGCGCAGATCGGCGTCGATCAACAGAACCGATGATCCCAGCTGCGCAAGAGAGATCGCCGTGTTGATCGCCGTAGTGGTCTTCCCTTCGCCGGGTTGCCCGCTGGTAAAGAGGATGGTTCGGGTCGGATTGCCAGAGGTTGAGAGAAGAACCGAGGTGCGCAACATCCGGTAGGCTTCGACTACTGTCGAGAGCTGATCGAGGGCAATCACGCGGGTCGAACTGTCAAGCGCCGCGTCCGCGAAGTCTTGCGGGGTGGACAACGTCTCAGACAAGGCATCGCCCTTCCCGCGACCGGCCGGGAGCGCTTTGGGCGTGTTCGCCGTGATCGATGGAATGACGGCGAGCGTCGGCAACTGGACCACCCTCCCGACATCGTCAGCGCTGCGGATGGTATTGTCGAGATACTCGAGAAAGAAGGCCACCCCCAGCGCGCCAATCAGGCTGACAAGGAGTCCCACGAGGATAGTTCGAAACCGCTGCGGCCCAACGGGCGACTCCGGAATCGTCGCCGGCTCGACCACGCGCAGATTGTTGTACTGTTCTGCCAGCTGCAGCTCGGCCTGCTTTGTCTTCTGGAGAAAATCGTTATAGAGGCTCTTCGCCGTCTCCACCTCCTGGATCAGAATGTGGTACTGGATGGAGGCCTGATTTTCATTGACCGCTTCGGCTTTGGCCCGGTCGAGGGCCAGACTGAGCGATTTCTCATCGCGCACCGCCCGGTCGAAATCGGCGCGCAACCGACCTTCGAGAGCCGAACGGGCGTCACGAATCTGACCGGACAGGATCTGTATTTTGGACTGAACCTGCTTTAATTGGGGGTTTTCCGGTCCATACTTGACGCTCAACTCCGCCTCTTCAACCTTGAGTCGGCCCAGCTCCGCCTGAAGCTGGTTGCTCTTCTGGTCAGCAAAGACCTCGGGGAGCTGCGCGAGGCGACCGCGCTGAACATCTTCGTAAAGCGACTGTTTGAGCATCCGGTCGATCTCTGCCCGCATCGCCTGACTGTGGAGACTGGTCAGCTTCTCAGTGGTCAGACTCTGCTTGCTCTCAGTGGCAAAGATCCGGTTGCGACGCGAATAGTCGGCAAGGGCCTGTTCCGCCTCTTCGACCCGCGACTTCAGCTCGAGCGTGGAACGTTCGAGCCAGCTCGAGGTATCGGAGTAACGGGCAATTCGTGCGGCAAAATGGCGATCGATAATACTCTGGGCGGCGGCATTGACGACGGTAGCCGCCAGCACTGGATCGGTATGGTCGAAGGTCAGTTGAAGAATATTGGTCTCATCGATCGAGTCGACGATCAGCTTCTCCTTCAGCACCTCGACGTAGGGAGCCAGGCGCTGACTCTCCTCAACCGTCCGCTCCGCCCGGCCCGCCGCGTTCGCTTCCACTGGCTGGCGCGGGGGCAACGCCACTCGCGACTCCCGAAAGGTGCCGGAAAAGCGATAGGCAATGTCACGAAGCGCCTCAGGGATCGACCTCTTACGCAGGCTTCCGATAAAATGTGGCGTCTGGTCGAGCCGGACGGCTTCAACAATATCCTCGAGCACCGGTCGGCTCTTGAAGATCACCTTCTTGGCCTTGATCGTGCGAGTCGGGTCGACCTCAGCAGTCGGCGCGAAGCCCCCCACGAGGGTTGGCGACTCTTCAGCCAGTTCAATGATCGTCTGGGCGCGATAGATCGACGGGGTTCGGTGAACCTCGACCGTCACCAGCAGAACGCAGATCGAACTGATGGCCAGAATCAGCCAGCGCCGCTTGCGAACAATCCGCCACAGGTCACGAACGTGCACGCCTTCAGTGGACTCAGCAGAATATCCTGGATAGTAGACGCCGCTGGGACGAGGAGTGGTGATTGAGCTGATCAGCGCCCGCTCATCTGGATTGTATGGTCGGTCGAGCTTGTTCTTATCTGAACCCATATGATTACCGCATTATCCCGAGGATGGCCGTTTGCGCCATGGCGACGCCCATCGACATCATCATCGACCCGGCGAAGGCCTTCATCTTGCTGTTGGGGATCATGACGACATCGTTTGGGGCGAGCAGAACATCGTCCTTCTTTCCATTCATAATGGCGCCGATATCGACCGGAATCTCGGACAGTTTGCCGGTTGCCGGATCCTGGCGGAAGATCATGGCGCGGTCGCTGGCCGCCTTGAAGAGAAGTCCCTGCGAGAGCGAGATGGCCTGGCGAATCGAGCTCCCCTCGCGGAGCGTGAACTGTCCGGGCGACTTGACCTCGCCGACCACGAAGAAGACCTCGGATGGCGGGATGTAAACAAGGTCGTTCGGCTGAATGATGAGGTTCTGCTCAAAGCGGCCACGGTAGAAACCACTGATGTTGGCGGTCAGAAGCTCATACTCGGTCTCGCCATCGATGGCGGTCACGCCCGACTTTGCATCCTCGAGAGCGCGTGACGCAGGGGTCGGGATAGTTGGGCGCGCCCCTCCGACTTGATCGGCCTCCTCAGCCTCCACGGCAGGTCTCTTCTCATCATTCTCAACCGGGAGCCCTGCCCGCGCCCTCTCCATCTTCGCCGGATCGACCTTCTTCTCGCGGATGATATAGGCCGTCGAGCCATGATTCTCGGGCATGCCGCCGGCAATCGAGATCAGTTTGAAGAGCGAGGGTCTGCCCTCGATCACAAAGACCCCCGGATTCTTGATTGCGCCCTGAATAAAGAAGGTGCGGCTGTTGTACTGTTTGACGGTGACATAGACCTTCGGATCTCGCAGATAGCGCCCCCGCAGTCCCTCCGTGACCATCGTCATCACGTCCTCGGTCGTCTTTCCGGCCACCTGAATCGATCCAAGATACTTCATGGGAAGAGTACCGGAACGATTGATGCGGTAGTTGCCGGAGAGTTCCGGGGCATCCTCGATGATCACCTCGAGCACATCGCTGGGGGCCAGCCGGTAGTCATCATCAGCCGCAATAACGACCTGCGGACCTTTCGAGGTCTGGGCGGTCGGTGCATCTTCCCGCGATTTGATTCTTGATGTGGAGGGGCGTCCTCCCCCTTCCTGCGCCAAAGTGACGGAGAGCAGAAGGGTCATAAAGAGGGCAGCCTGAAGCGCCACCTGGCAGGACCCGATTGATGATTGAAACCTTTTCAAGACCATA
Source organism: Acidobacteriota bacterium (assembly GCA_041160645.1). GTDB lineage: Bacteria > Acidobacteriota > Blastocatellia > RBC074 > RBC074 > CAIOZW01. The sequence goes on along the minus strand of JBEAVZ010000010.1, from coordinate 1,651 downwards.
CCTCCATTTCCAGCAAGTTTTGCGGTTCAGCCTCGACCGAACTTGTCTGATGAAGCAGCCCGGGGCTGACACGCTTGTTCATGGCCGAATATCCAATTCTCCAGAGAACGATCGAGAGAGTCATAAAGAGCAGACTGTTTGAGATGATCTGCAGATTGAAATCGAAGAGGCTGTGGACAAGAAGCGCAAAGATCCCCCCCGCGCAACCGACCGCCAGACTGGCCAGGACCGGGTCAGGATGGTCAATGGCTTTGATTCCGTAACGCAGTAAGAGTCCGAGATAGAGGAGCGCCAGGAATCCGAGGATGATGCCCCCATCGGCGAGAACCTGCAGATAGTCGTTATGCGCCTGACCGACAAGATGAAATCGATCCCGCTGGCTATAAATAGGATAGACCGTCTGGTAGGCCCCGAGTCCGACTCCGGTCAGCCAGTTGGCGCGGATCATGCGCATCGTGTCCTCCCAGATGAACCCACGGCTCTGATAGAATGTCCCGCCCGGTCCGGCAGCCCCGGCAGAATTCGGGCTGGTCACGGCGGACTGATCGAGATCGAGCCGCTGAATCACCGCGTCTGCCCCGACCCAGAGAAGCCCTCCGGTGAGAACAACCAGAATGACCAGCGCGGCGCCAAGGCGGGACAACGCCAGTGGAAGCCGGCCCCACCGGGCGGAAAGACCAGCTTGACCGTGGACGTAGTGGGAATGTCGTGATGGTCGCAGGGCCAGCAGCACCACCAACATCAGTCCGGCGAGGAGACTGACCATTCCACCCCGCGAGAGCGAGAGGATCGTCGCGATGCTCATCACCGCCGCCGCGAGACCATTGAGCAGCGCCAACTCATTGCGCACTGTTCTCGTCAGAATCAGCGCCAGCGGCAGCGGAGCGAGCATCTCGACAAATCCGGCAAAATGGTTGTGATTGACAAATGACCCAAAGGGATGAGACGGCTCAACCGATGGCTCGATGATCCAGAAATAGCGGCCATTCCAGGTCAAGTGATTGATCAGGGCAAAGAGCGCATAGACGAGACCAAAGGTGATGCAGAAGTTTCGCAGCAGAATGAGCCGGTGACGAGTCCGGAAGAGATTGGCCATCATCAAACCAGCCAGGAGCAGAAGCGCCATGATCTCGACGACGAGGAGGGTCGCTTCCGGATCCATCGAGAGCGCCCAGTGGCGTCCAAATCCATCGACCTGCGTGACGGCCTGCAAACCACCATAGAGGATGGCCAGAAAGAGCGGGAGAAGAATGACCGGGAAGACAAGCCAGGAAGCGGCGCGACTAAGTTCGAGCCCGCCCCAGAGCAGAAACAGCGTGACAACGAGCAGGCCAAAGATGGCGATCGACCAGTATTCGACCGTGCCAAAGGCGAGCACTGTCAGCACGATCAGAAAGAGCAGACCATTCCTGATCAACCGCTCGAAGCGGGCCGCGAACGTGGTGCCGAGATCGAGAAGATCATCGTCAGCGACTGGTTTGAAGGTGCGACTGGTCTGCCTCATCACGCTCTCTCTGCAGGTCTTCGTGGTTCGGTGATCTAGTTCTTCGATTGACCGACCGGAGCAACAAGTTCGCGGAGGGTGAAGTCATCGAACCAGATGCCCCCGCGCGTTGGCTCATCGTAGCTGAACTGCGGCTGTCTGATGATC
>JBEAVZ010000007.1:0-7167 GCA_041160645.1 Acidobacteriota bacterium | reverse complement strand
GCCCATGTCTCCCTCCAGCTCCGATCGTGGGGTGAGGGCCGCCACCGAATCGACCACCAGGACATCGACCGCGTTGGAACGAACCAGCGACTCCGTGATCTCGAGGGCCTGCTCTCCCGAGTCGGGCTGTGAGACGAAGAGGTCGTTGATGTTGACTCCGAGCTTCTCCGCATATGCCGCGTCGAGCGCGTGTTCGGCATCGACGTAGGCCGCAATACCGCCCGCCTTCTGCGCCTCGGCCACGACGTGCAGCGCGAGGGTCGTCTTACCCGAACTCTCCGGACCATAGACCTCGATGATTCTTCCACGGGGAAATCCACCGACACCAATCGCTGCATCGACGCCAATGCTCGAGGTGGAGATCACCGGAATCTCATCGACCTTGTGCTCGCCAAGGCGCATAATCGCGCCCTTGCCAAACTGTTTCTCAATATTGAGCAGGGCGGCTTCGACCGCCTTCGCCTTCTCGCTCTTTTCCATAGCCATAAAATTTTACTCTCTCTTTCAGCTTTACCGGTTTCTGTTTCTGCCCTTTCCAGCGGCCCGCGCCGGTTGAGGAGGGGATCCTCCCGGCAACACTGTCAGGCAGTGAAGAATTTGTTGTTAGGTGGCGTTGCACCACGAGTTGACGATCCAGGTCTGGTTGCACCACGAGTCTGGAGAGAGAGGTTGACTTGCTCCTGACCAACGATCTGGGAGCTACTCCTTATCGCAGAATACTTTCACCACACCCGCGAAGGGGTGGACGACGTTCGGATTATACATCATCGACGGGACGATTAAACAGCCGGAGCCGGCTGATGGTCGGCAAAATCGAAGCCGGAGTCAGGGCAATCGCATTTTGAACTCGCCAGGCAATTAGGGGATGGAAGATAGGACTGATAGGGCTAATAGAACCAATAGGACCCATAGGACCCATAGGACCCGTAGGATTTTTTGTCAGATCGATCCAATCGGCCTTACAGGTCTTACCGGTACTACAGGTCTTACTATTCCTATTGGTCCTATTGGTCCTATCAGTCCTATTGGCCCCACCAGCCCCCTACCGGATCGACCTCAGTTGGTCTCGCGTCTTTTGCGCCGGGTCAGGATTGGATTGATGTTGAACTCCCGCCAGAGCAGGTTGTCGAATCTCGACTGATCGACCCGCGGCCGGCGGCGGGGGACAAGGCTCACCCACCCGACCGGCGGAGGGGCCGGCAGCGGATGGCCCGCGTCGACCTTGATCGCCCGCCGATAGAGGGTCTCGTGGGGGTTGAAATCGTAGGCCGCCCGGAGATGCTTCCGCGCCTCGGCGATCCGCTCTGCCTGCCAGTAGAGAAAACCAAGACAGTATTGGGCGAGGTCGAATCCGGGATCGAGCCGGACCGCCTTCTGAAACTGGCGAAGCGCCTGTTCACGCTGCCCGGTCTCGAGGTAGACCCGTCCGAGAATATAGTGCATCTCGGGCACCGGGTTGAGGGTCAGCGCCCGCTTGAGGTGGGGGAGGGCCTCCTCCATTCGCTGCTCTCGCGCCAGCAACTGACCAAGGACAAAGTGGGCGACGAAGGAGTGGTCATCGATCGCCAGCGCACGCTGGAGGTGGGTCCGGGCCAGCTCGATCTCGCCATTATCACCGGCAATGAGCGCGAGAAGCAGACAGGCCCTGAACTCACCCGGGTGTTCCTCGATCACCTGATCGAGAAGCGGACGGGCTTCGGTCAGGCGTCCCTGGAGGAAGTAACACTCGCCGAGCATCAACCAGAGTTCGACGTTGCGCGGATCGAGACGCCGTGCGTCATCAAGGATCTTCAGACCTCTCCGGCCATTACCTTCGCGAAGATGGCGGATCCCCTCGGAGATCTCGTGGCTGAACTCCTCACGCGCGCGACCGCGGTAGGCGGAGACAACCCGATCCCGCCGTTCATCAAGAAGCTCCCGCTCCGCCGTCTCCTGGTGATGGCGAGCCATGCCGATCGCCCACCGTTGCTCGAGGTCCTCGGCGTCGACCAGTCCACTCTCGGTCAGGAGGTCGCTCAGGGAGATGATCATCATGTGATCAAAGAAAGCGCTGGTTGCCTGCTGCTGGGCAATCTCGAGCAGCTCCTCGAAGCGCTCATTGGAGCGCGCGAGGGCCGATTCGAGGGTGCTGATGCGCTCGAGGAGGTGCTCTTCGAGGCTGTTGTCGATCGTCTCACCCGGCAGCGCGTCCGGGGTGCGGGTGATGACCAGCAGATAGGTTCCACACGACTCGCAATGGTCGGCTTCATTCGGATTGGGTTTTTTGCATCTCTGGCAGTAGATCATATTTTAGGGTCTCTCCACCGCAAGGGCGACGGCGTTGCCGCCGCCAAGACAGAGGGCGGCGATACCTCTCCGCGTGGCGCTCCGCATCAACTCGTGGAGCAGGGTGACGAGAACGCGCGTCCCGGAGGCGCCAATCGGATGGCCGAGCGCGATCGCCCCACCATTGACGTTGACCCGCTGTGGGTCGAGTCCGTCCGGACCGAGCACATCGAGCAGGGCCACCGCCTGGGCCGCGAACGCTTCATTGAATTCGAATCGATCGACCTCGTCAAGCCCCCAGCCGGCCTTTTGCGCGACCAGCCGAACGGCCTCCACCGGCGCCATCATGACCATCCGCGGCTCGACACCCGCCGTAGCCTGGGCGACGATGCGGGCAAGGGGCTGGTGGCCGGTCCGCTCCGCCAATGCGGCGGAGGTGACGATCACCGCCGCCGCGCCATCATTGATGGTCGAGGCGTTGCCAGCCGTCACCGTGCCGTCCGGACGAAAGGCCGGTCGCAGCGCGGCGAGGCTCTCGAGGGTCACCTCGGGTCGGGGCCCCTCATCGGTGTCGACCAGCTTCTCCCCGCCCTGCCGCTCCCGGATCTTCACCGGGTGGAGTTCCTGATCAAAGAGTCGCGCGCGCTGCGCGGCGATGGCCCGCTGCTGCGATTCGAGAGCGAAGCGATCCTGTCGCTCACGCGATATCCCGCCGGCCGCCGCGACAACCTCGCCCGTTTCACCCATATGCCAGTCGTCAAACGCACACCACAGCCCGTCGACAATCATGGCATCGAGAATCCGGTCGTGTCCCATCCGGTAGCCGTCACGCGCCCGGGCGAGCAGATAAGGAGCGTTCGACATCGACTCCATTCCCCCGGCGACCACAAAATCACGGTCACCGGTGAGAATCGACTGGGCGGCGAGCATGACACTGCGCAGGCCGGAGCCACAGACCATGTTGACCGTAAGCGCGGAGACGGTTACCGGCAACCGGGCGCCGAGCGCAGCCTGGCGGGCCGGATTCTGCCCCAGTCCGGCCTGCAGCACGCAGCCCATGAGCACCTCATCGATCTGTTCCGGCCGGAGACTTGTCCGGGCCAGCGCGCCCTCAATCGCCCGTGCGCCGAGCTGCGGCGCACTGAGTGGCTTCAGTGCCCCCTGAAACCGTCCGATTGGTGTCCGGACGGCGCTAATGATCACGGCCTCACTCGGCATCGCCATGGTGGTCTTTTCCTTGTCAGTAGCTACTGTATGCCCCTGCCGCTGTTTATGACTCTCTGACCCTCTCGGTTCCGGGCTCAATTTTGGCCAATTCAGTTCCCGGCTTATTGTCTTGAAGAACGGCTCGACGGGCCTCGGCCGGACGGTTTTCCGCCTGCCGATCGAAAAATTGATTATAGATTGGCTGGCGAGCAATAAAAAGGCGGACCAACTCAGACCTGGCAAAGATTAATTCTCTTGTCGCCTCCTGCCAGTTGTGTTAAATTCTCTAACGTTACAGGGGCGCTACACACACCCAGACATCAAGCCCCTCACCCCCGTTACGACACTCCCCCGTCGAATGAGTGCGGCATAGTCAGCCGACCACATATCTTATGACAACTTGCTCAGGCAAACGCTTGCTAACATTTGCTAACAGCTGCAAAAACTTGTCGCAAACACTTACGCGAATATCTAATTGACTACTTTTGATTATTGTTGAAATGCTCGTGGGATTTGGCAGTTAACGATGAGCCGCAACGAATCAGCTGGTCGATCTTTCAGCGTTCACGACCCTGCGCGCCGAGAGGTCAGAGGTTTCTGCCCGGGATGGGCAGCTGAATGGCTGAGCCTGGGGCTCATTGCGATCCGGTCAGTATTTGCTGTCAAACGTCGCCCGTCAAACAATCTCGTCGAATGGAGAGCGTTCCTCACTTTCAGGCCAGGAAGAGCACGCCTCCCAACCGTCCACCCGGGTGCTGGAGAACTTTCCGGAAATGGATCTCACTGAACAATCATTCTCATAGTTAAACACCGCGTGGGTGCGGGCCGTCCCGGCCACCGCTGGAGCAGATCCCCGTCGAGAAGACCTGCTCCAAAAGCCATCGCCTCCACAAGGCCCTGAAGGAATAATAAAAGTGATTAAGAAGTCGATAAATCTCAAGTTCTGGTACCGACTGGCGACCGGCCTGGCCGTGTCGCTCGTCGTTTTGGGCACACTCCAGGCCTGGCGGATCGCGTCAGCCAAGATGTTCCAGGATATCGATCAGCCGCTGATCGGTTCGGGCATTCCACAGGTCGGTTCAAACTCGCCGCAGAGCGCCCTCAGCAACCTGAAGGCGGGAAGCATCCTTATCTTTCCGAAGTATGCGAGCAGCAGCGCCAGTCCGGCGCGGGTCAATACGATCATTTCGCTGACCAACACCAATCCGCGTGATGGGGTGATCGTCCGGCTCGCCTGGATTCACGACTGCCAGGTCGACAATACCTTTGTGACCCTGGCCGGCAATCAGACGCAGAGTCTTCTGGCCAGCCTCGAGAACCCCGGGCAGAGTGGCTACCTGATGGCCATCGCCGTCAATTCAAATGGGATTCCGACGCAGTTCAACTGGCTGATCGGCTCAGCGACGCTGCGGAGCGACGAGGGATTCACGGCGAGCTACAATGCCGTCGGGATTGCCAAGCGCACAGCCGGGGCGGTACAGTCCGCCTCGACCACCGAAGTCCCGGTGATCTTCAATGATGTGCAGTATGACCGGTTGCCCGAACTGGTGGCCCTCGATCACCTCCCCAATCAGGATTCGAGCGCGGGGGAGGCTCTCCGCACCGACCTGAACCTGATCAGCCCTGTCAGCAGCCTGACTGGGGGCGTCGCCGAACCAATGAAGGTGACGGCGGTCGCGTATGATCAGAGCGGACGGCCATTCCCACAGACAACCGACGGAAGTTGTGCGATGAGTAAGCGGGCGGCCGATTTCTGGACCGATCCGGCGCTGGCCACGATCATCTCTCCGCAACGACCGGGTTGGGCGCGCTTTGCCGCGGCCAATGGAAACCGGGCTCTTCCCCTGCTCGGTCTGAGCCTGACCAACGAACCGGCAGCGGGGCTCGGAAATGCCCGCCACATGCAGGTTATCCGGCGCTTGGAAACATTTACCATGGCGGTGCCGATCATCAGTCCGGGAGCGACGGTGCCTGACTCACTGACTGGCAGTCAGCCACTGGCCGAGGGCAAATCGCTTGGGGCCGGGGAGATGAAACCTGGGAGCATCCTGATCTTCCCGCGGTTTACCAGCGGCACCCAGGGATCGTCGCGCCTCTATCTGACCAATACCCATGCCACGGCAAAAGCGCGGATCAGAATAATCTTCAACGGCACGTTTGGAAATGGCGCAGTGGCCGAAACGATCATCTCACTCTTTCCCAACCAGACGACGGTGGTCGATCCGCAGGAGTTTATACCCAACCAGAAGGGGTGGGTCATGGCGATCGCCATCGATCTGCGCGCCCTGCCACTCAACTTCAACAATCTGATCGGGAGCAGCCAGGTCACCGAACAGAGCGGGGCAAGGAATGGCTACGCCGCGCTGGCGATCGCCAAGAACTCGACCGGTGCGGTTCCCCGCAACACGGACATTCAGACCTCGGACATCATCTTCAACGATCGCGACTACGATCGGTTGCCGGCCACGCTTAGTTACAATGGAATCCCGAGTCAGGTCGACAATATCACCACCATCGGCTATTCACGCTTCTCGACAGACGTGACGGCCATCCCCAATCTGCGCGGACTGATCCAGGTGACGCTGATCGATCCGGCCATCAAGCAGTCGGCCGGTGTACTCTCGCTGCTCGAGACGAGGGTCTCGACGATCAATATCACCTCGACCTCCCCTCCGGTCCCGATCACCCAGACGCTCCTCTCGGGACATCGTGGCTGGCTCAAATTGTCTCCGAGCACCCCAACCCTGAGCTGGGCCAACAACGTCGCCACCGCCCCCTTCTCCTCACCGGGCATCTTCGCCGACTATGAGGGAGGCTTGAGCGGCTACACGACTCCTCATATTCTGACCACCTTTGGAACCTTCACCACGCGGACCATGGCGCTCAATCCGAACAATACGGGGCCGACGGCCGACTTCGAGGTGATCGAACCGGTAATCGAGGCCCGCGCGCGGCTCGGGACGATCGTCCGGCTCGATGGCCGGGTCTCGACCGATCCGGATCCGGAAGATCCGCTCACCTACCGCTGGTTCGATAACGACGTCGAGATCTCGACGGCCAAGGTCTCCGATTACCGGCTCAGCAAAGGCACCCACACCATCAAACTGATCGTGGCCGACGGGAACGGGACAACCAGTGAACCAAAGACCCAGCAGGTCGAGGTGGTCGACACCACTGCGCCGGTCTTGAGCGGTATTCCATCGAACATCTCGCGAACGATCAGCAGTTCCGTCGGGACGAGCATCAACTTCAATCTGCCCATCGCCTACGATGCGGTGGATGGCTGGTTGAGTGTGACCGCCAATCCGCGTCCGAACAGCCTCTTCAAAGTCGGCCGGACGGTGGTCACCTTCTCGGCCAAAGACTCATCCGGAAACGTGACGACGGCAAGCATGACGGTGACCATCAACACTGGCGGCAACTTCCCGATCAGTGGGGGCGTGGTCGGGAATAAGTCGCCCTATCTGAACAATCTGAACGATCAGCACCTGCTGGTCGGCAAGGTTCGCACCTATGTTCTGCAAGCTGAAGATCCCAACAACGATACGGTGACCTTTGAACTGGCCGGGGCGCCGGCCTTTGCCCGCATCGAGAGGGCCAACCCGGTGCTGCGGAGGGCCAACCTGATTATGGCGCCGGTCGAGGGAAGTCAGATCTTCGCCTCGAACGTGCGGGTCATTGCACGCGATTCGCGCG
>JBEAVZ010000005.1:0-6976 GCA_041160645.1 Acidobacteriota bacterium | reverse complement strand
TATGCGGCCTGTGAACGCGAGCTGTCTATTGTGGCCGATTTTTCCGGATTCGGCAGCGAGATACCCAGTCTTCGCAAGAAACTGCGGGCAGGCGGTGTTGAGTTGTTCGACAGCTTCCCTCCGTATGGGTCATGGTTCCGCCGGCGTTTCGGCATCGATAACGAGCAGGCGCTGGAGCTGTTCCACCAAACCGTATCGCTCAAGTCGGTCGGGAATCTGACTGACTTCGTTCGTAGCCACATGCTTGAGCCTTTCGATGTCGCACCACGTATCTCTGCACTGATCAGCCACTTCGAGGACCTCAACCGATCTCACGAGGCAGTTCTCAAGGCCAAACGTCAGGTGGAGATGCTCAGGCCGCTGGTAGCCGATTGCGAGCGACACCTGCAGCTCACCCAAACGGCGGATAATCTGCGCGATTGCCGCGATGCCCTGCGCCCCTGGTTCGCCACGCTCAAACTCGAACTTCTCGAGAAACGTCTCACCTCCCTGAATGAAGAGTTGACTCGACACCGCGTCGCTATCGAACGACTTGAAGAGCAGCGTCACGGCCAGCAAAGGCAGGAGCGTGAATTGCGGCGCACCATCGCCGAGAACGGTGGCGACCGTATTGAAGGCATCGGCCGGGAGATACTCCAGAAACAGGATGACCTACAGCGTCGGAAGCAGAAAGCCTCCCGCTATGAGGAACTGGTGGGTGCTCTGGGGCAACCCCCTGCCGCAACTGAGGAAGAATTTCTACGGCAACGATCTGAAACCGCCAGGTGGCGCGAAGAAACCGAAGAGGCCGAAGGCCATTCACAGAATGATCTCAATGCGGCAAGCGTCTCCTTCGCACAGGGGCGGGCTGAGTATGATCAATTGAAGACTGAAATTATGGGGTTGAAATCCCGAGTCAGCAATATCGACGAAAAGCAGATCACCCTGCGGCGTACCCTCAGTGAGGGGCTTGATCTGGCCGAAGACGAGATGCCGTTTGCCGGTGAACTACTGCGGGTGCGTGAGGACGAACGTGACTGGGAAGGCGCCATCGAAAGGCTGCTTCACGGCTTTGGCCTATCCCTGCTGGTTCCGGATCGGCATTACACCAGAGTGGCGCAGTGGGTTGACCAAACGCACCTGCGGGGCCGGCTGGTCTATTTCCGGGTACGGGATGGGGTGCGTGGCGAGCGGCCATCGCTCCATCCCGAATCGTTGGTCTACAAGCTGGAGGTCAGGCCAGATTCGCCCCTTTTTGACTGGCTCGAACGGGAGTTGGCTCACCGCTTTGATCTGGCCTGCGCAAAGAACCAGGAACAGTTTCGCCGCGAGCCGCGGGCCATCACCAGGGCCGGACAGATTAAGGCTCCAGGAGAGCGGCACGAAAAGGATGACCGTCATCGAATCGACGATCGGCGGCACTATGTACTTGGCTGGAGCAATGCCGAAAAAATCGCAGCGCTGGAGAAGGACGCTAAGCGACAGGAAACGCAACTTGCCGACCTTGCCGGTCGTATCAGCTTGCTGCAAAAGAGACAGTCTACCCTCAGGGAGAGACTATCGGTCATCTCGAAGCTTGACGAATATACAGACTTTCGCGATCTCAACTGGAAACCCGTGGCAATTGTCATCGCCAGGCTGGAAAGCGAGAAATCTGAACTTGAAGCGACCTCGGATCTGCTCAGGACTCTAACGGCACAACTGACCTTACTCGAAGAAGAGCTAAAGCAGACTGAGGATCAGATCGATGAACGAAAGGACCGTCGTTCGAAAACCGAGCAAAAAATCGGGACGGCACAGGATCTGCAGCAACAGGCACAAGCCCTTCTGGTTGAAACAAGGGAAGATCTCGTGCCGACATTCAGACTTCTGGAAGGAATGCGTGAGGAGGCAACAGGCGGTCAGGTGCTGACAGTCGAATCTTGCGACAATCGAGAGCGTGACATGCGTGACTGGCTGCAGGCCAGGCTGGATGCCGAATATTTGAAGATCAGACGTCTATCCGAAAAGATCATCCGGGCCATGGCCGAGTATAAGGGAATGTGGAAGCTGGAGACGAGAGAGGTCGATGCCAGTCTGGCTGCCGCCACCGAATTCAGGTCAATGCTGGATCGACTGGAGGCTGATGATTTGCCACGTTTTGAAGGACGCTTCAAGGCGCTTCTGAATGAGAACACCATTCGAGAAGTGGCCAATTTTCAATCCCAACTGGCCCGCGAACGGGAAACGATCAAGGAACGCATCGCCCGGATTAATGAATCGCTCACCCAGATCGACTACAACCCCGGGCGCTATATCAGCCTCGAAGCGCAGATGAATCTCGACGCCGACATCCGTGACTTCCAGACTGAGTTGCGTGCTTGTACGGAAGGAGCGCTGACCGGCTCGGAGGACGCCCAATATTCGGAGGGAAAATTTCTCCAGGTGAAGCAAATCCTCGAACGGTTCCGAGGCCGGAACGATCACTCGGACATGGATCGGCGCTGGACGGTCAAGGTGACCGATGTACGCAACTGGTTCGTATTTGCCGCCAGCGAGCGCTGGCGTGAAGACAATACCGAGCATGAACATTATGCGGATTCTGGTGGTAAATCGGGTGGACAGAAGGAGAAACTGGCCTACACCGTCCTGGCCGCCAGCCTGGCGTACCAGTTTGGTCTGGAATGGGGAGCGGTGCGCTCCCGTTCCTTCCGTTTCGTGGTCATTGATGAGGCGTTCGGGCGTGGTTCCGATGAGTCAGCCCAGTATGGTCTGCAGTTGTTCTCACAGCTCAACCTGCAACTACTGATCGTTACGCCATTGCAGAAAATCCATATCATTGAGCCTTTTGTTGCAAGTGTCGGTTTTGTTCACAACCGGGACGGTCGCAACTCTGTCCTGCAGAACCTGAGCATCGCGGAGTATCGGGCTGGCAAACAGAGGATACAGGGATGAGGTGGACGACCCCGGCTGATCTCAAAACAGAGGTGCAAAAGCTGTGGGATCGAGGCTTGCTGCTCGCCTCCATTGCCAACGGAGAGTCAATATTTCCCCGTCGGCTGACCCTCAGGGGCCCTGACTCGCGGGAGCTGAGCGAACGGTTCTCCGAGGTGCGTGACTGGATCAGCCGATTGTCTGCTGCCGCTGGTCCCTACCGAATCGAATGGCGCAGCATCAGGCACCGGGTTCTTGGAACCAATGAGGTACCGGGAGCGATCTGGATCGATCAGCTTTCGGACGCTCTTGGACTGATTGGCAAGCGCCGGGAAGCTCACGAGTTTGCGGCGATGGTTGAGCTGACCCGCGACAAAAGGCCTGCATTGCTCCCGTGGCTGAATATGCGGCCGCTACGTGCCCTGGAGCTGGCTGAAGATTGGCCACGCCTGCTGGATATTGTCGCCTGGTTGCTCGAGCATCCTCGCCCAGCGATCTATCTGCGTCAGGTCAACCTGCCGGGCGTCCATAGTAAATTGATCGAAGGACATCGCGGCGTACTGGCGGAACTGCTTGATCTTGTGCTGCCTGGGGATTCGATCGATTTTGCTTACAAGGGAACTGGCGGTTTTTGTCACCGATATGGTTTTCTCGATAAACCGTCACGGGTGCGTTTTCGGATACTGGACTCTGATATTCGGCTTCTGCCAGTGAAGGCCGATCAGGATATCACCCTGACAGAGGCAGCGTTCGCCACACTTGTTTTGCCGGTATCGAAGGTGTTTATTACGGAAAATGAGATCAACTTCCTGGCCTTTCCAGATGTCCCGGCGGCGCTGGCGATATTCGGGGCAGGATACGGATTTGACCATCTCGCCACGGCTCGATGGCTGAACGACAAAAGAGTCTACTATTGGGGTGACATCGATACTCATGGCTTTGCCATTCTCAGTCAATTACGCGAGTTCATACCTCACGCCACATCATTTCTGATGGATCAGCGGACGCTGCTGACGCATCAGCCACTATGGGGAATTGAGAAGCAGCCTGAAACAGGGGACCTTCCGCGATTGAGTGCTGAGGAAGCTGTGCTTTACGACCAGTTACGCCGGAACCACTGGGGGAAACGAATTCGTCTTGAGCAAGAGCGGATCGGATTCGATTTTCTTTGTGATGTCCTCCGGTTGATATGAATCGTAACCAACAAAGAATTCCTGAAACCAGGCAAAGAATTCCTGAAACCAGGCAAAGAATCTCTGAGAACAGGTCATGGCTTACCGCGACAAGAAGCTGATTCGCAACTCCACCGCCGAGTTCCTGATCTTTACGGGACAGGCAGGGGAACAGAGCATTGAGACCCGCTATGAGGACGAAACCATCTGGTTGTCCCAAAAGCTCATGGCAACCCTGTTCGATGTTGGTGTCAATACGATCAACTACCATCTGAAAGAAGTCTTCAAGAGTGGCGAGGTTCAGCCTGAGGCAACTATTCGAAATTTTCGAATAGTTCAAACCGAAGGTCGCCGAGAGATTACGAGGGAAATTGAATTCTACAACCTCGATGCAATCATTTCCGTTGGCTACCGGGTGAATTCAGTGCGGGCGACCCAGTTCCGTCAATGGGCCACCCGGGTGCTGCGCGAGTTTGCCTTCAAAGGCTATGTGCTGGATAAAAAGCGCATGGAAAACGGTGCGTTTCTGGGTGAGGACTACTTTGAGCACCTGCTGGAAGAGATCCGCGAGATCCGCCTCACAGAGCGGCGCTTTTACCAGAAGATCACCGACATCTACGCCACCAGCGTCGATTATAATAGTGACGCGCCGACCACCAAGACGTTTTTCGCCAAAGTGTAGAACAAGCTCCATTTCGCCATTCATGGCCATACGGCAGCTGAGTTGATCTTGGAGCGAGCGGACAGCACCAAGGCCAACATGGGGCTGACGACCTGGGAAAAGGCCCCTGAGGGCAGGATTTTGTAAACCGATGTCGCGGTGGCCAAAAACTATCTGACGAGGGAGGAAATGGAAGCCCTGGGGCGGCTTGTGAATGCGTATCTTGACCTTGCCGAGGAACGCGCGCGGCGCAAAATCCCTATGACCATGGAGGACTGGGCCAATCGTCTGGACGCTTTCCTCGAGTTCACTGAGCATGACATTCTGGCGGATAGTGGCAAGGTGAGCGCGGATATTGCCAAGGCCCATGCCGAAAGTGAGTTTGAGAAGTACCGTATCGTGCAGGATCGGATGTTTGAAAGCGACTTTGACCGGATAGTGAAGCAGATCAAATCAAAGGGAGAGGAAAAACCAGAGAAGAAATAAGAGCGACTTTTCGAATCGGCCAGGGGGCCTGAAGAAGTTGAAGAGATCGATAAATGAGCAACCCATCTTTTAAACGCCACATTGGCATCGACTACTCCGGCGCGCAGACGGCAGAGACCGGACTAAAGGGGTTGCGGGTCTACGTCGCGGATCACGGTCATCCGCCAACCGAGGTCGTGCCACCGCCAGGAACAGGGCGTTACTGGTCGCGGCGGGGGATTGCCGAGTGGCTGGCCGGGGAGCTGACCAGCGAGGCGCCGACGATCGTCGGGATCGACCATGGTTTCTCATTTCCGCAGCGTTATTTCGAGACTTACGGACTCGCGCCCGACTGGCCAGCCTTTCTCGAAGACTTTCAGCGCCACTGGCCGACCGATGAGCCGGAGACGAGCGTCGACTCGATCCGGCGTGGCGAGCGTGGGCAGGGAGCGGCGCGGACGGGCAACTCGCGGTGGCGTCGCCTGACCGAGCTGGGGGTGGGAGCGAAGTCGGTCTTCCATTTCGATGTGCCGGGATCGGTCGCCAAGTCGACCCACGCCGGACTGCCCTGGCTGCTGTACCTGCGAAGGCGAGTTGGCGCGCGGCTCCACTGGTGGCCGTTCGATGGCTGGATGCCGGAACCGGGCCGGTCGCTGATCGCCGAGATCTATCCATCTCTCTGGAGCCGCGACTATGCGGTCGAGGGGCGGACGCCCGATCAGCATGACGCCTGGGTCGTCGCCACCTGGTTACAAAAGACCGACCGGGAGGGGCAGCTCGGTGATTATCTCCAGCCGCGCCCTGGCGGAGAAACGCGACAGATCGCCGGCCACGAAGGCTGGATTCTCGGGGTGCGGTGAGTGATCCGGGGCCGTCAGGACGCGCCGGCGACCCGGATGAATTGGAGATGAGGTTCCAATTCTCCCTTCTTTCTGATTTAATGCGAGACATATGGTGAATGACGAAATAATTTTTACCCGCCGGGATGGCCGGAAGCCGGACGAGCTGCGCCCGGTGCAGATGGTCTGCAGTTTCACACGCTACGCCGAAGGATCGGTGCTGATCGAAGCCGGGCACACGCGCGTGCTCTGCACGGCCTCGATCGAAGAGCGGGTCCCCGGTTTTCTGAAGGGCAAAGGGGTCGGCTGGGTGACAGCAGAGTACTCGATGTTGCCGCGGGCAACGCAAACGCGCACCTCACGCGAGATCTCGCGTGGCGGCCCCTCGGGCCGTACCCACGAGATCCAGCGCCTGATCGGACGGAGTCTCCGCTCGGTGGTCGATATGGCCGCGCTGGGAGAGCGGACGGTGACCGTCGATTGCGATGTTATCCAGGCCGATGGAGGCACGCGCACGGCGGCGATCACGGGTGGATTTGTCGCGCTTGCCCTGGCGCTCGGACGCTACCAGGCTGAGGGGCTGATTGGGCGGCCGGCGCTGCGTGACTATCTGGCTGCAGTCAGCGTCGGCATCGTCGGAGAGCGGGTGCTGCTCGACCTTGACTATAGTGAAGACTCGACGGCCGAGGTCGATATGAATGTCATCCGGACCGGGGATGGTCGCTTCGTCGAGCTGCAGGGGACCGCCGAGACTGATCCGTTCAGCCGCGCGCAACTCAATGCGCTGGTCGACGCGGCAGAGACTGGAATTGATCGCCTGATCGCCGCGCAGCGAGCCACCCTCCTGGCCGAACTGGCCCGCGCTGGTGAGAATGAGATCCCGGTACTGATCCCGGCCGGAGACCTACGCAAAGTTAACTGGAAAGAGGATGCACAATGATCAAACT
>JBEAVZ010000002.1:0-5215 GCA_041160645.1 Acidobacteriota bacterium | reverse complement strand
CAACAAGATGGGAGCGGTCGCTTCGCCAGATGGACGTTTCATCTACTGGGCGCAGCGGACAGGATCGTTCAGCTACAATGCCCAGTTTCCGCTCTGGCAGATCGTCCGTTTTGATCGGGATTCGGGCGAGACAGCGACGATCACCAATGCTCCCGGCAGCGCCATGCGCCCGGTGCTGACGCCCGACGGCAAGCACCTCGTCTTTGCGACCCGCTGGCAGACGCGGACGGCGCTGCGCGTGCGCGATCTCGAGACCAACCAGGAGCGCTGGCTGATCGACCGGGTCACGCGCGATGATCAGGAGTCACGCGCTACCCGTGACACCTTCCCCGGTTACGCCTTTCTGCCCGATGGCAAATCACTGCTCGTCAACATCGATGGAAAGATCAAACGGGTCGACTTTGCAACTGGTGCGGCGACCAACATTCCCTTCACCGCCAAGGTCGAGATGGACCTGGCGGCGCGACTTCGCTACGACTACCGGGTCGACGAGAGCCCAAATGTGCGGGCGCGACTGATCCGTTATCCGGCGCTCTCTCCCGATGGAAAGCGGGTCGCCTTCACCGCCTTCAACAAAATCTACATCAAGGATCTGACCGATGGCAGCGCGCCGCGACGCCTGACCAATCTCAATACGGGCGAGTTTATGCCGGCCTGGTCGCCCGATGGCGGACAGATCGCCTTTGCGACGTGGTCACGCGAGGGTGGCCATATATATCGGGCGACACCTGAGGGTGGAACACCTGAACAACTGACCCGCCGCGCCGCCTTCTACAGCGACCCGGTCTATGCCCCTGACAACTCCAAGATTGTCTTCACGACGGGGGCGATCGAGGACCAGCTCTTTGCCGACCTGCGGGGTGAACACGAGTTCCTCTCTGAGTCGGAGGCCATTCTCCACGGCCACGCCGATCGCGAGGTCGACGGTCTTGGCGGGAACACTGTCCGTGACCTGCGATACATTCCAGCCAACGGAGGCGAGTCGGTTCTCATTGGACCGACCCAGGGAGGACGCGATCCACACTTCAGCAATGATCCAACCCGCGTCTACCTGACCACCAATCAGGGGCTGGTCTCGCTGCGACTCGATGGGCTCGACCGTCGAAACCATCTCCGGGTGACTGGCACGGGCGCTCCACCAAATCCACCTGGCGCCACCAGTATCCGCATCTCCCCCGATGGAGCGACGGCCTTTTGTGACGTGCAGGGCAAGCACTATCTGGTCACCATTCCAAAGGCCGGACGGGAGACGATCAGCGTCAATGTGACCAGCCCCACGCCCGCCGTCCCGGTCAAAAAGCTCTCTGCCGAGGGTGGGGACTATCTCGACTGGGCGCGTGACGGGGCGAGCGTCACCTGGTCCTGGGGAGCGAAGTTCTATCGCCAGGCGATCAGCTCGGACAAACCGGAGCCGACCGACCTGGTCGTCGAACTCCCGCGGGCGCGCACCGCGGGGGTGACGATTCTCACCGGAGCCCGGATTGTGACAATGAAGGGCGACGAGGTGCTCGAGCGGGGCGAGATCACGATCACCGGGAACCGGATCACCGCCATCCGCGCCCTGCCCAAGCTGCCTGGCAAAGGCCGGGCGAAGGAGCAGCCAGTCTATCCGGCCGGAGCCCGGGTGATCGATGTGAGTGGCAAGACGATCATCCCCGGCCTGGTCGATGTCCACGCCCATATGTGGCCGCCCCGGGATGTCCACCAGACCCAGGTCTGGCAGTACCTTGCCAACCTCGCTTATGGTGTCACGACAACCCGTGATCCACAGAGCGCCACCACCGACGTCTATGCCTATGCCGACCTCGTCGAAACCGGGGAGATCATTGGACCAAGAATCTACACGACCGGACCGGGCGTCTTCGATCGCTCCGGACTCGACGACAAAGAGGCAACCCGCAACTTCATCAAGCGCTATAAAGAGGCCTACCAGACGATGACGTTGAAGCAGTATGTTGCCGGCGATCGAATCGTTCGCCAGTGGGTGGCGGAGGCCTGTCGCGAATTCAACATCACCCCGACCACCGAGGGCGCCCTCGATATGAAGCTCGATCTATCGCAGATGATCGATGGCTTCTCAGGTAACGAACACTCGCTGCCTATTCAGCCACTCTACCGGGATGTGGTCGAGTTCGTCGCCCAGTCAAAGACCTACTACACTCCGACCATCCTGGTCGCTTATGGCGCGCCCTGGACAGAGAACTACTTTTTCCAGAACACTGATGTCCTTGGCAACCAGAAACTGGCTCGCTTCATTCCCAGGGAGCTGCTCAACAACATGCTCCGGCGGCGCGGGCAGTGGTTCCACCCCGAAGAGTATGGCCACGTCGGCATCGCGAAAGGGGCGGCGGCGATCGTCAAGGCTGGTGGTCGGGTCGGTCTCGGCGGGCACGGACAGATGCAGGGGATCGGGGTCCACTGGGAGCTCTGGGCGCTCCAATCGGGAGGGATGACGCCCCACGAAGCGCTCCGCTGCGCGACGATCTTTGGAGCGGAGGCCATTGGCCTCAACCAGGATCTGGGATCCCTCGAGGTCGGCAAGCTCGCCGACCTGGTCATTCTCGATCAGAATCCACTGACCGATATTCGGAACACCAACTCGATCAAGACAGTCATGAAGAACGGTGAGCTCTACGATGGTGAGAGCCTCGACCGGCTCCATCCCACGCCGAAGAAGCTTGATCAGCAGTATTGGTGGAATCGTGACCCCAAATAGGCCCACCCAGCCGTAGGGATAGATTGACCAGTCGATCCGGCTCCGCAAACCCGGAGCCGGATCGATCTCCGCAACCAGTGGAGACTGGTCAGGCCCAGCTCATTCCCGCTCGTATACCGCATAGGCATATCCGGGCGTCACCGCGGCGAGACGGAATCCGAAGAGTTTGACGGGTTTAGTGGTGAGTCGGTTCTCGATCAGTCGATAGCCGTGCGCCCGCGCCGGAATATTGGTATCGGCAAGAGAGTCCTGTAGGGTAAAGTAGAAGCGCCCGCGCAGGTTGGTGAAGGACTCGTTGAGATCATCTCCCCATACACTAGCCCTGCTTCGCCATGGTGGTCCATCCATGACGACAGCTGATCGACCATTATTGTCTGTATACTCACTGATCAGAATATACTCATTGGCAGCAAGCGCTCCCTTCAATCTGGTGAATCGCTCAGCAGCTGTCTGGTAGTCAACGCCCTCCCTGAGAACGGTTGGCTGGAGCAATGAGGTGCGGAGATACCCCAATCCGGGGAGAAACGCCATCAAGGCCAGACAGACGAGAAGCCATTCCTTTATCCGGGATGGTTGCAGATCAATCCCAATTTCGATTCCACGCGTCTTCTCAACCAGCGAGAGAATGACCGGCCGCATTTCATCCACCGCTCCAATCTGCCGCAGAGACCAGAAGAGCATCGCCGGGTAGAGGCCAATCAGACTATAGTGAATCTCAGGCCAGGTGACGATCTGAAACCAGAGCTGTCCGGGAAGGACAATCAGGAAGAGCAGAACGACCAGCTTGATGATCATAGGACCATCTGCGCGCAGCTTCTGGATCGAGCGAACCAGGACGACGATCGCTGTCAAGACCAGTGGAGTGATGATCAGCGGGATATACTTGATCGATATCCAAGCCTTGATTATCCGCGAGATGTTGATCGACGGGAACCCGGAGTAGAGGCTAAAAAGGCCGGAATTCTCCTGCGTTCCATCACTGATTGTCCGGATAAACAGGTTGGTCAGCGGCCCGGGATAGACAAGGGAGGTGAGGGCACCCCAGCAAAGGAGGGCGACGATCAGACTGAACAGCGAATTGCGAACAAGATTCACGGTTCTTCGCTGGCGAAGTGAATCTGACCAGACCGTCATTAAACCAAGCAGATAGGCGGGAAGCGGTGACATCGCCGCGACCAGACCAATCCGCAGTCCGGCCAGGAGCGGTGAGCCCTCACGGCGGGTGAGAAGACCAAAGATAAGCAGTGTGATGACAATACCGTGGTCAGGCCGCCCCTGCAGGTACTGCAGCAGGCTGCCAATAACCAGGGCCCCACTTGCCCCAACCAACGAAGCAATGGCAATGGAGCATCCTGTCTGCCGCCGCGCCGTGTGGAAGAAGATACCGGCGGCAAGGATGAAGGCGAGAAGATTGATCAGGTGCAGAAAGCGTAACAGACCACCGTATCCTTCTCCCCGGATGAACGTGGCAACCAACGGATAGTATAACTGTCCATGAACATCGAAGGAGAGATTCCCCTTCTCCATTTTGATGACGCGGGTGAAGACATCGTAAGTATTACCAAGTCCGTTGGCCCGATTGATAATGACCGTCGAGTAGCGTGACGAATCCTGGTGCAACCCCGGCCAGCGGGTCTTGGTCGACAACCATCCCCCCACCAGACCAACTCCGAAGAGCCCCAGGGCGCTGGCAATCAGAATAGATTTTAATACCAAGCGTTTCATCATTGGAGCCTCATTGATCCCCAGCCATCCCGACCACCGCGCGGCAGGACTCGATCACCAGATCGACCTGCTCATCGGTGAGGTGCGGGCCGATCGGCAGACTCAGCACACTGTCAGCCAGCCTCTCGGCAATCTGAAACTTCTCGTTTGAGAATGGGTAGCCGCGCAACGCCGGTTGGCGATGGGGAGGGACCGGATAATGGATCAGCGTGCCAATCCCCCGCTCCGTCAAAGCACGCTGAAGCCGTTCACGCTGATCGGTTCTGACCACATAGAGGTGCCAGACGTGGTCTGCCCAGGCTGGCGCCGTTGGGAGAATAAGGGATGAACCACCCAAACCTTGCTGATAACGCGAAGCAATCTGGCTTCGCCGTATATTCTGGCTATCAAGTTCAAGCAGTTTGATCCGTAAAAAGGCGGCTTGCAGCTCGTCAAGACGGGAGTTGACACCCGGAATCTCGTGATGATACTTGACGCGGGATCCATAATTACGCCATAACCGCAGCTGGTCGGCCAGTAAGTCGTTATTGGTCGTCACCGCTCCCCCATCACCGAGTGCACCCAAGTTCTTTCCCGGATAGAAGCTAAAACAACCCGCATCACCGAGTGCGCCTGCATACCGACCGTAATACCTTGCGCCGTGGGCCTGGGCACAGTCCTCGAGCACCTTCAATCCATAACGATCCGCAATATCGCGCAAGGGATCGATGTCGGCGGTCTGTCCATAAAGATGGACCGGCAAGATCACACGGGTCCGATCCGTCACCGCACGCT
>JBEAVZ010000545.1:0-6349 GCA_041160645.1 Acidobacteriota bacterium | reverse complement strand
GATCATCATCGCCACCGGGGCAGCTGAGATCCAGCCGGTCGCGCCAGGCAATCAGCTCGCCGGGATCGTCACGGTGCGGGCGGCCGAGCAGTTGCTGGCAGCAGGGATCGCAGGCGGGCGGATGGTGCTGGTCGAGAGTGCGCCAGAATCGGCAGAGGGGACATCCCGACTCCCCGGCTTCACCGGACGGAGGATCACCGGACGCATTTTGCGCTTTGAGGGCGAGGAACGGGTCACCGCGGTCGTCGTGGCCGGGGCAGATGGGATGGCGGAGCGGATCGAGTGCGACACGGTGATCGTCGGGCTTGGGTGGCAGCCACGCGACGCGCTGGCGCGCATGGGGCGCGGCGTGAGCGGAGTCGAGATCAAGGTTGTTGGCGACGCCGCCGAGGCCGCGCCGCTGCCGGAGGCGCCGACGGCAGGCGT
The DNA here is from genome assembly GCA_041160645.1 of Acidobacteriota bacterium. Classification (GTDB taxonomy): domain Bacteria; phylum Acidobacteriota; class Blastocatellia; order RBC074; family RBC074; genus CAIOZW01. The sequence continues at coordinate 5,923 of JBEAVZ010000545.1, read as the reverse complement.
GGTCTGCCATTGCGCCGGGGTGACGGTCGATGATCTGGCCAGTGTGGTCGGACGCGGCTTCGATGAACTGGAGCTGGTCAAACGGGCGACGCTCGCCGGCACCGGAACCTGCCAGGGCGGGGCCTGCCTTCCTCACCTGCGGAGTTTTCTGGCGGGGCTGGCGGGGAGCGGCGCGGCGGTCCAGCCGCCCTTCACGGCCCGTCCCCTGACCCGGCAGCTGACCATGGGCGAGGCGGCCGCCGGCGCCTACCATCCACCGACCCCGCGCACGGCACTTGATGCCGAGCACCGCCGGCTGGGAGCGCGGATGGAGCGGATGGGCGGCTGGTGGCGGCCCTGGAACTATGGCGGAGCGGCGGGGGAGGATCGCGACGCGGTCTGGCGAGAGTACGAAGCCGTCCGCCACGCCGTCTCGCTCGGCGATGTGAGCACGCTTGGGAAGATCATCGTCAGCGGGCCGGACGCGCTGGAGCTGCTCGAGCGGCTCTACCCGACCCGGGTCGCGACGATTCGACCGGGGCGGATGCGCTACGTGCTGCTGCTGGATGACCGCGGTTACGTGCTCGACGATGGAATGATCTGCCGCGAGGATGAGACGCGGTTTCTGCTGACCTTCACGAGTGGCGGCGCAACTTTTGGAGAGCTCTGGGTGCGTGACTGGGCCGAGGCCTTCGGGCTCGACGTGCGAATCATGAACGTGACGCTCTCGCGGGGGGCGATCAATGTCACCGGGCCGCGCGCCAAGGAGCTGCTGGCGCGGGCCGGCCTGGTCGATCCGCCGGAGTATCTGCACTACAGCGAGGGCGAGGTCGCCGGCGTCCACTGCCAGATCATGCGGCTCAGCTTTACCGGCGAGGTCTCATACGAGCTGCACCACGACGCGGCCGACTCGGTCGCGCTCTGGCGGCGGCTGCTCGAGCTGGGCGCGGATCTGGGAGTTCGTCCCCACGGGCTCGAAGCGTTGCTCAAGCTACGACTGGAGAAGGGGCACCTGATCGTCGGGCAGGATACCGACTTCGACTCGACGCCGCGGCGACTCAACCACGAGTGGGCGGTGCGGCTCGACAAGCCCGACTTCGTCGGAAAGGTGGCCGTGCAGCGCACCAACCGGGTGCCGCTCAACCGGCAGCTGGTCGGCTTTGCGATGGAGGGGGAGGCGCCGGCCGAGGGGGCCGTGATCTGGCACGACGGGCAGTACGCTGGTTATGTCACTTCGAGCACCTGGTCGCCGGCGCTGGGCCGGAGCGTCATGCTCGGCTGGCTCAATCTTTCTGGCGCAGAGTTGCCGGACCGGGTGACCATCGGCGGACGCGCGGCGCAACGCGTCGCGACGCCATTCTATGATCCGGAAGGAGGGCGGGCGCGTGGTGGAGATGCTTAGTGGAAGCAGGATTGTCGCGACCCCGGCCGCGCTCGATGCGCTGGGCGTGGCTGATGGGTCGATCTTCATGCGGCTGGCCACCGATGAGCTGCTGATCATTGGCGCCGCGCCAGCAAGCGGATCAATCAACGATCCGCACGCGATCATCACCAATGAGACCGGCTTTGCCGGTGTCTGGTGGCCGGCCGCGCCGGCGCTCGATTTTCTCGCGAGAGCCTGCGAGTGGGAGCTGCCGAAGAGTCGTCCGGCCTTTGCGCAGGGGATGGTCGCCGGGCTGCCGGTCAAGCTCTGGCTGGAATCGGAGCGGGTTCTCTTCGTCACCGCGGCCCCCTTTGCCGCCGATCTCGAGGAGCGGATACGATGAACGAATTTGTCGAGCGCAGAGTCGAACTGACCTGGCGGAAGCCGAAACGGGCCTATGACGTGGTCATCGTTGGCGGCGGCGGTCACGGTCTCGCCACCGCCTACTATCTGGCCACCCGCCACGGCATCACCAACGTCGCAGTCATCGAGAAAAAGTATATCGGGGCCGGAAACTCGGGGCGAAACACGACGATCATCCGCTCCAACTATGGCATCCCGGAGGCGGTCAGCTTCTACCAGCGGAGCCTTGAACTCTACCAGCAACTGGAGGCGGAGACGGGGCGGTGGATGATGCACCAGCGGAAAGGGCTGCTCTGGATCGCGCATACCGAGGCGGGAGTGCGGGCGGAGCGGGCCCGCGCCGAGGTCAACACGGCCTTTGGCGCGCGGACCGAGTTTGTCACCCCGCGCGAGATCGGTGAGATCTGTCCGCGGATCGATTTGACGGGAGGAGGGGTCTGGCCAGTGCTCGGCGCCTCATACCACGTCGACGGCGCAACGGCCCGCCACGATCGGGTCGTCTGGGCGCTCGCCGAGAGCGCGATGCGCCACGGTATCGACATCCACCAGCGACTCGCCGTGACCGGGCTGCTCCGTGAGGGCGAGCGGGTCGTCGGCGTCGAGACCGACCAGGGCCCGATCGCCGCCGGGCTGGTCCTCTCGGCGACGGGCGGACACGTGACGACCCTCGCCGCCCAGGCTGGCGTGCGGCTCCCGATCCGGACCCATCCCCTGCAGGCCTTTGTCACCAACCATTATGAGCTCGCGTTCGACCAGATCGTCGCCTCGTCAAACCTGCTCTTCTATGTCTCGCAGACCGCCCGTGGCGAGATGCTGATCGGCGCGGAGATCGATCGCCAGCCAAGCTACTCCGACCGGTCTGGCTACCACTTTCTGCAGAACTGCTCCTTCCGGGCCATGACGCTGCTGCCCTTCCTGCGCAATCTGCGGATCCTCCGCCAGTGGACGGGCATCTGTGACATGAGCCCCGACTACTCGCCGGTCATGGGTCAGACCGGCGTCGATGGATTCTATGTGACAACGGGCTGGGGGACGTGGGGATTCAAGGCGATTCCCGCCGGCGGTGAGCAGATGGCCGAGTTGATCGCGACTGGCCGCACGCCGGCCCTGATCGCCCCCTTTGCGCTCGACCGCTTCGCGAAGGATCGGACGATGGCCGATCGCGGGTCGGCCGGCACTCACTGAGGAGAAGCACCGGATGAACATCACGATTCCCTGCCCCCACTGTGGACCACGCCCGATTCAGGAGTTCATTCACGGCGAGATCCCGGTCGTTCCTGACTCGATCACCGATGAGGAGGAGCGCGATCTCGACCGCGCCTTCATGCGCGAGAATCGTGAGGGAGTGATCACCGAACGCTGGTTCCACACCTTTGGCTGCCGCCGCTGGCTGACCTTCGAACGTGACACCAGGTATTGAGCAGTGCCGGGGGCTCACCTACCTGACAGAAGTCTACCCTGACGTGGGGCATCAGCGTGGCCCCAATTTGGCAAGTCGCCGCGCCTCTCCCGGAAGACGCGGATGCCCATCGTCGGCGCTGGCCAGCGCGGCAAAACAGAGGGCGAGGCTGCGCAGGTTGTCGCGTGCCGCGTGGCCAGGCGTGCGCCCCTGCTCGATGGCGCAGAGCAGTTCGCCCATGGCCCCTTCAAACCCCTCCCGAAACCAGGTGCCGGAGAGAATGGGCTGGGCGACTCCATCCGGGCCGTACAATTCGACCGTCTGCTCAGAGAGGTTCGGCCCATAGCTGACGCCCGAGCCACGCGAACCGGCGACAAAGGTCCGGTCATCCTGCCCGTAAAGCACATTGGCATTGAAGTTGAGCGTCGCCATCCCGCCATCAAACTCGATCGTCGCCTGGGCGAGAAAGGGTGGCCGCGCCGCCTGGGAGATCGATCGGGTGGCCATGGCGCTGACTCGCCGCGCGGCACGCCCGGCGAAGAACTGCGCGGCGAGGTCGAACCAGTGGATGCCATAATCATAGAGAATGAGGTGGTCGATCGCTTCAAAAGGCGTCCCGACTGTCCAGGTATGATCCCAGTGCTGGGTGAAGTTGACGCTCTGGATCTCGCCGAGCAGCCCGGCGCGGGTCGCCGCGAGCAGATAGCTGTAATGGGGCGCCCAGCGGCCATTCTGATTGACCGCGAGGAGAACTCCGGCGGCCTCGGCCCGGTCGCAGAGGCGCTCACCAACATCGAGATCGAGGACAAATGGCTTCTGACTGAGGATGTGCTTGCCGGCATCGATCGATGCCTCGATCAGCGCGACCCGCTCCGCCGGATGGGTCGCCAGATCGACGACTGTCACATCTTCACGTCGGAGCAGCGCGCGGTGATCGGTCGTCACGAACGCCTCCGGATAGTACTGATCACGGAGGCTTCGCGCGCGTGATTCATCGAGGTCACAGAGCGCGACGACGCGGTAGCCGGCGGCAGCGTAGACCTTCAGCTGCGCGGCGGCGATCCCTCCACAGCCGATGACGCCGATGCCGTGGCGACGGGTGTCCGGCCGGGGCGGCAACCAGGCCAGCTCCGGCGCGATCACCTCGCGGCGCGACTCGCGGCGGCTCAACCCGTAATCATCATTCGATGTGTCGTCCATAATCAGAGCGTCAGGATTGGATCAGCGGCAGAGCCCGTTTCTGCGCCGCGCTGGCGACGGCGGTGTCGACAATCTGCTTACCCGTTCGCGACATCTCAAGCGTCAATGGGCCAATCAGCAGCTCGCCGGTCCGCAGGCAATGGATGAAATGCTCGATCGGATTGCGGTGCGGAGCCTCGAGCGTGTCGATTGGTACGGTATAGCCGGGGCGGTTGGCGCGTGTCTGGACGCGGATCTCCGGTTCGTGATCATAGCTGGCAATCGTCCCGGCTCTCCCGACGATCACAAAACCGCACTTTGGCTGCGGCTGATTGGTCCACGGATCGGTGAAGGTTCCCCAGCGGGTCTCGAACTTTGAGAGCCCGGTCGCGTAGCGGGCGATGGTGATGCTGTGCTCATCGACCTCGAGTCCGGCCGGCTCGTCAACCATTGTCATGACCTCGAGCGGAGCGCGACCATTGTGGAACCAGGTGCCGAGGGTCGTCCCATAGCCCAGGTAGTCGAGCAGCGAGCCGCCCCCGAGCGCCTTCTTGTAGAACCAGCTCTCCGGCTTGCGCCGCGCGACCTCCTCTTCAGTCACCTCGATCTTGTCGGCTCCGTGGTAGAGGGGCCCGCGATTGCCGCCATAGTAGTGCACCTCGATCACTTCGCCAATCAGCCCCTCGTCGCAGAGCCGCTTGGCGGTGCGGTGCGGGCGTGACCAGACGAGCGGCCAGTTGATGGCCAGCTGGCGGCCGGTAGGAGCCATGGCCGCGATCATCGCGTCGGCATCGGCGAGCGTCGCGGCCATCGGCTTCTCCATCAGGATATCGACCCCGAATGGCGCGACCCGCTTCACCCAGTCCGCATGCCCCCCTGTCGCCGGACAGAGGATCACCAGGTCGGGGCGCGTCCGTTCGAGACACTCCCGATAGTCGGTGAAGACCTGCTCTTCCGCCAGACCAAAGTTGGCGATCGCCTCTGCCATCCGCGGCCGCGATTCGTCACAGATGGCAACAATCTCCGCCTCCGGATGGTTCGCGACCATCCGCAGCAGATCGCCCATATGAAAGTGGTCAAAGTTGATTCCGGCGACTCTCATCCGCTTAAGCTCCTCACAGAATGCTGATTCAAAGGGCCCGCTGCCCAAGGGCAATCGCGCCACAGACTCCGGCATCGTCGCCGAGCACCGGGGGGACGATGTACTGGTCGATCTCCCCGGCCAGCGACGGCGAGCCGAGATAGCCCTTCAACGCCCGCCGCACCCGCTCGCGCACCAGGGCGAAGAAGCGCTCCTCGCCAAGGTGGCCGGCCTTGCGGACGCTCCCGCCAATGATGATCCGCCGCGGCGAGAGGACGAAGATGATGTTGGCAAGCGCCCGCGCGATATACTCCGTCTCGAGATCCCACGCCGGGTGATCCGCGGCGAGGGTCTCGGCGGGCGCCCCGGCCCGCGCATTCATCGCCGGCCCAGTGCAGAGCCCCTCCCAACAGTCGCCGTGGAACGGACAGATCCCGATGAAATCATCGCCGACCAGACGCGGCAGCAGCATATGGCCCATCTCCGGATGGAGCAGCCC
>JBEAVZ010000113.1:0-41836 GCA_041160645.1 Acidobacteriota bacterium | reverse complement strand
CGGCCCTGACGATGGCGGGCGGATCGACCCTCCGGGCCCAGTCGGCCTCCGACAAGATCGTCATTGCTGTCGCCGGAGTGCGCATGGGGGAGCCGGGGTTCAGCGGACGCGGTCCTGAACTGATCCAGAAATTTTCTGGTGTTCCCGGAGTCGAGATCAAGTATGTGGTCGATGTCGACAGCCGTTCGCTCGGACCGGCTGCCGCTTTCACCGAGAAGAAGACCGGCAAGGCGCCGAAGACGGAGACTGACTTTCGGCGGGTGCTCGAAGATAAGGATGTCGATGCGCTGCTGATCGCGACCCCCGACCACTGGCATGCGCCGATGGCGATTATGGCCGCGAAGGCTGGCAAGCACGTCTATGTCGAGAAGCCGTGCAGCCACAACCCCCGCGAGGGCGAGATTCTGGTTGAGGCGGCGGCAAAGTATAAGCGGGTCGTCCAGATGGGCAATCAGCGCCGTTCGATCGGCAACGTGCAGCAGATGATCCAGGAGCTGCACGAAGGGGTGATCGGCAAGGTCTTTCTGGCCAACTGCTTCTACTCCCGGCGGCGTCAGCCAATCGGTTTCGGAAAGAAGGTTGCCCCGCCGGCGGAGCTCAACTGGGATCTCTGGCAGGGCCCCGCGCCGCGGACGGCGTTTCGTGACAATCTTCACCCCTACAACTGGCATTGGTTCTGGCACTGGGGAACCGGCGAGGCGCTCAACAACGGGACGCACCTGCTCGATGTCGCCCGCTGGGGGCTCAACGTCAAACTGCCCAACCGGGTCAATTCGATGGGCGGCCGGTGGCACGATGTCGGGCTCGATGACTGGGAGTGCCCGGATACCCAGGAGATCCAGCTCGAGTTCGAGGGGGGACGCGGCATTACCTGGTTTGGTCGCTCGACCAGCACCTATGGCGGGCCGGGCTACAAGTCGAACGGGATCATCTTCCTCGGCAGCAAGGGCACGCTCGATTACGACGGTAGCGTCAGTTACACGGTCTACGATCTGAACAACAAGCCGGTCAAGAAGGTGACCTCGGAGCGGCGGACAGATCTGGCCAATAGCGGCGATCCGGGACTGGGTGACAACCACGCCGACAACTTCGTCGACACGATTCGGGGCAAGGCGAAGTTGAACGCGCCGATCGAGGAGGGATTTGTCAGCACCCTGCTTGCCCAGCTTGGGAACATCTCGCACCGGACGGGGCGGTCACTGAAGACCAATCCGGCCAACGGCCACATCATCGGCGATGCCGAGGCGATGAAGCTCTGGTCGCGTGAGTACGAGAAGGGCTGGGAGCCCAAAGCCTGACAGGTCTTGACCGCCACAGCGCGGCAATTCAAGTCGGTTGATGGTGGGGCGCGGTCTTTGACCGGCGCCCCATTTTGATGAAGGGAGAGGTGATGAGCAGGTCAGGTGGCATTCTCTTCGGCAGCATTGTTCTGCTGCTGCTGGCGCCGGCGCTGGTCAGACCAGCCCTGCCGGCTGGAGCCCGGCACATTGTCGTGATCGGTGTCGATGGCATGGGTGCGGAAGGGGTGGCGCGGGTCAGACCTCCCCAACTGACCCGGCTGATGGATCGCGGTTCGTGGACTCTCAAAGCGCGGGCGGTCATTCCAACGGTCAGCGCTCCCAACTGGGCATCGATGATCATGGGCGCCGGCCCGCCGCAGCACGGCGTGACTTCGAATGAGTGGCGGGCCGGGTCGTTCGATATTGCCCCAGTCTGTCAGGGTACGGGTGGAATATTCCCGACCATCTTTGGTCTCCTCCGTCAGCAGCGACCGCCGGCGGTGATTGGAATCTTCCACGACTGGGATGGTTTTGGCCATCTCTTCGAGCGGCAGGCGCCGGATCTGATCGTCGACGCCGCCTCGCCGCGTGATGCGATCGCGCGGGCCGGGGATTTCCTGGTCGAGCGGCGTCCGACACTGACCTTCGTCCATCTTGACGATGTTGATCACGCCGGCCACAACCACGGCTGGCTCTCGCCGCAGTATGATGAGTCGATCCGCGAGGCCGACCGGTTGATCGGGGAACTTCTGACTCGACTGGAGAAGCAGCAGATGCTTGGGCAGACGATCGTTCTCGTCACGGCCGATCACGGCGGAAAAGGCACCAAGCATGGTGGTTTGACGATGAGCGAGATTGAGATTCCCTGGATCATGGCCGGCCCGGGCGTTCCGCGGGGCGAGCTGGTCCGCCCGGTCAACACCTATGATACCGCCGCAACCCTCGCCAGCCTGCTGGGGTTGAAGCCGCCGGACTGCTGGATCGGTCGACCGGTCATCTCCTCCCGCTGACGCGCAGTCGACCGGTGGCCTAAAAACAGACGCGGCAGCGTTGGTTTCCCAACCTGCCGCGTTCGTTGCTTTAGTCTGCTCGTGGCGGTTCCACGGTTGTCAGACGGAGAGCTTCCAGGGGGCACGATACTTCGCTTTGAGCATCGGTTTGACGTTCTCCTGTTTGACAGTCCAGTTCTTCTCATCCCAGTCGAGCCAGGTCTTCGAGCGCATCGACAGGTTGGCGAGAATGCAGGCGGTTGAGGAGCGGACGCAGGTCTCGATATCGCTGATGGGCTTCTCGCGTGACTTGATGCAGTCGATGAAGTTCTTCCAGTGTGGTTCATTCATCGAATTCATCTCTTTGTCATTCTCGAAGGTGAGCGGCTGGACGGTCGATTTCGCATTCGGCACGAGCCAGCACCCTCCGCGGCGGACGATCAGCGTCGCCTCGGTTCCGTGGATCGAGGTCGCCGCCCCGTGGCCAAACTGGGGCATTGGATTGGCCGTCCGGCTCTCGTAGGTGAGCAGAAACTTCGGATAGTGGAAAGTCGCCATGAGGCTGTCAGGGGTCTCGGTATTGTCATCGACGAAGAGCTTTCCGCCCATCGCGGAGACCGCCGTCGGCATAGGTTCGCCAAAGCACTGGTGGACCGGATCGATCAGGTGGACTCCCCAGTCGGTCATCGCTCCGCCGGCATAGTCCCAGAAATAGCGGAAGGTTGGAAAGGTTGTCACGCCGACGCCCCAGCGGTTGAGGTTGAAGGGGACTTTGGGCGCTGGCCCGAGCCAGAGATCCCAGTCGAGCCCCTCCGGAACTGGCGCGTCCACCGGACGTCCCCATCCAGCCTTCTTTACCGCTCCCGACTGCCAGGTATGGACGAAGGTCACCTCGCCGAGAACTCCACTCTTGACGATCTCCGCGGCCTTCTTGAAATAGCCACCGGAACGCTGCATGGTGCCGGCTTGCACGACCCGCTTGTACTTGCGTGCCGCCTCGACCATCAGCCGGCCTTCTTCGACGTAGACTGACGCTGGTTTCTCGACAAAGACATCTTTCCCCGCCTTGCAGGCCTCGATCGTCATATACGCATGCCAGTGGTCAGGCGTCGAGATGCAGACGGCATCGATCGATTTGTCGGCGAGAACTTCCCGGAAGTCGTGGACGGGTTTGACGGTTACTCCACCTTTGGCGGCATTGGCGACGGCGCGATCGAGGTGTGGTTTGTAGACATCACAGACGGAGACCAGTTGAACCTGCTCCGGAAACTGCATGGCGTGGCGCAGGTTGCTTGTCCCCATCGCGCCCAGTCCAATGTGCGCGACGGCGACGCGCGTGTTGGCGCCCCTGACCCGCCCCGTGAAGAGTGAGGTCGTTAAGGCTGCCGCTCCCCCCTTCAGAATGTTTCTTCTGTCGATCATGTTTTTGCCCTCTGGTTATGTGGTTTGATCACGGATAAGAGAGACCAGCTCCGATCCAAGTCTCATCCTGCTCTGGATGCTGGCGATATTATTTCGACTTACCGAGAGTTTCAACCATAACGGAGAGTCTGAACCACCAATTCGCTCATGGCTGGAAAGTGGCTGTCCACCGCCTGAATAATGCCATTCGTGGGAAAGTTGTATGAGGAGTGGTTGCCGGTAAATATGATGCCGTTTTGCAGACTACGTCAATTCCCAGATATAAACCTTCCCGCAGACAAACCTTCGCGGCGACGCGGAGATTTTTGGAGAGGGAGGGATAGGTGGTGAGGGATGGATGATTCGATATCCGCCATCATTTCAAAGTAAATATATTTATGTCATGGAGGAGGAGAGAGAAATCATGAAGCAAGTTCGGATACTGCATATGCTGGCTCTGGCGGTGCTGCTCGTGCTGGGCGCCATCGATGGGTGGGCGCAGACGGGTGAGTTACGGGGCAAGGTTCGACTGGCCGTTGGTGGTGACCCGGTGCACAATGCCCGGGTGACGATCATCCAGCTGCAGCGCTCGACGGAGACCGAGAAGGACGGAACCTATGTCTTTACTAATGTTCCGCCCGGCCGGTATGAGATCTCGGCGACCATGGAGCGGCTGCCGGATATGGTGCGGCGGGTCGAGGTGGCCGGTGGCGCAACCGTGACCGTGGACTTCGATTTCCGTCTCGATACTTTGCGCGAGCAGGTGACGGTGACGGCGAGTGGGCGCGAGGAGACGACCCTCAACGCGATCGCCTCGGTCAATGTTCTTGGTTCAATCGATCTGGCGCGACGCAACGCGATCAGCCTCGGCGAGGCGCTCGAGAATGAGCTGGGCGTCGCCAAGCGCAGCTACGGTCCCGGGAACTCACGACCGGTTGTGCGCGGTTTTGATGGTGACCGGGTGCTCGTGCTGCAGGAAGGCATCGGCATCGGGGGGCTCGGTTTCCAGTCAGGTGACCACGCTGAGCCCATCGATCTTCTTTCGCAGGACCGGGTCGAAGTGGTCAAGGGCCCGGCGACTCTGCTCTATGGCAGCAACGCCATCGGCGGCGTCGTCAATGCGATCAGCGGACACGAGAAGGCCCACGCCGGGACTCGCGGTTATGTGACAAGTCTGGGATCGACCACCAACGATCAATATGGCCTGAGCGCGGGCATCGAGTTCGGAACTGAAAAGTGGCTCTTCTGGGGTAATGGCGGCGGTCAGCGAGCCGGGAACTATCGCACCCCGCTTGGAACCATTGCCAATTCATTTGCGACGACGGGAAATGCGACCGGTGGCGTTGGCTACTTTGGGGGCAAAGGTTTCCTGAGCCTCAACTATACGATGGACCGTCGCAACTACGGAATTCCGACCGAGCCGGAAGAGGAGCACGAAGAGGAAGAAGAGGAGGAGGAAGGGCATCACGGTGCGGTGCGTCTCAATCCTCGCCGCAGCAGTTTTCAGGTCAGGGGTGGCTTCAACGATCTTGCCGGAGCGATCAACAGCGGCAACTTTACGCTGCAGTACAATGATTACGAGCATGCCGAGATTGAGATCGAGGACAACAAGATCGGCACCCAGTTCAAGAACAGGTCGTTCCTCTACCGGGCCGTCTTCGATCAGCAGCGCCGCGGGCGGCTGACCGGAAGCTTTGGGGTCTCTGGACTCAATCGTGAGTTCACGGCGATCGGTGAGGAGGCGCTGGCGCCCCCGACGACGCACAACAACTTTGCCGCTTTCGGTCTGCAGACGGTCAGTTTTGATCGGGTGGCCCTGCAGTTTGGCGCCCGCGTCGAGCGAAACGCCTACAATCCGACCGGACTGCGGGAGCGTTCCTTCACCGGATTCTCCGGCTCTTCGGGTCTCCGGGTGGCGCTGGGCGGCAACAATGTCTTTGTTGCCAACTACACCCACAGCTACCGCGCACCGGCGCTGGAAGAGCTCTACAACAACGGGCCGCATCCGGGCAACCTGACCTATGAGATTGGCAATGATGCGCTGACGCGTGAGCGCGGCGACGGCATCGACCTCTCGCTTCGCCACAGCTCGGGGCGGATGCGCGCTGAGACGAACTTCTTCTATTACGCCATGCGTGACTTTGTCTACCTGGCGCCGACCGGCGAGGTCGAAGACGGGCTGGTCAAGGCCCGTTTTGCCCAGGGCAACAGCCGCTTTACGGGCATCGAAGGTCGTCTCGATCTTGGGTTGACCTCAAACATCTGGTTTCTCTCGAGCGTCGACTATGTCAATGCCGAGCTGACCAGCAGCGCGACGCCGCTTCCCCGGATTCCGCCTTTCCGGGCCCGCATCGGGTTTGAGGCCTTCTTCGATCGGTTCCGCATCAATCCGGAAGTGATCATGGCCCGTGATCAGGGGCGGATCTTCACGACGGAGACCCCGACGGCCGGTTATGCGACGATCAATTTGAACGCCTCATACACGGTCGCCGGCAAGCACGTTGCCCATATCTTTGCGGTCAACGGGTTTAACCTCAACAACCAGCTCTATCGCAACCATCTCTCATTCATCAAGGAGTTTGCTCCGGAGATTGGGCGGGGAGTTCGGGCGACCTACACGATCAGATTCTACTGATCAGGAAGTCCAATTATTGCGATCAGAAGGTCCACCGGTCAGCACGATCGGTGGACCTTCGTTATTGTGGACTTCTGACAGACTTTTTCGTATGCTTCTCGCCGACCAGACGAAGCGCTTATCATCCATACAACAGACTTTTAGCTTTTCTGATTCAGGAATAGATATGACATTTTACAATGGGAATGGGAAGAAGCCACCGGCGCGGAACGTGCTTGGTGGAGAGTTGAAGACCTGTTCGCTGAAACCGCTGACGGGGTTCTATCGGAATGGAAAGTGTGACACGGGAGCGCAGGATGCCGGGGTGCATACGGTCTGTGCGAAGGTGACCCGCGAGTTTCTCGATTTCAGCGTCGCCCGTGGGAACGACCTGGTGACTCCGATGCCGGCGTTCAATTTTCCGGGACTGAAGCCGGGCGACTGCTGGTGCGTCTGTGCGGCGCGGTGGAAAGAGGCTTACGATGCCGGTGCGGCTCCGTTGGTGAAGCTCGACGCGACCCACGAGGGGACCCTGCGCTATGCGACGCTCGAGCAGCTCAAAGAGTATGCTCTGGATGAGAATGACGAGAATGCGTAGTTGAATGGAGATCAAGATGGAGAAGTACTCAAGAAGACGAAAAGCCAGCCAGTCCTGGGTATTGATGGTTCTCTGGACCCTGGTCTTTTCCGCAGTTGGGCTGGCTCAGGATCTGGTTGGTGTCTATCTGACCTGGAAGAGTGATCCGGCAACGACGATGACCGTCAACTGGGTCGATCTCTTCGAAGGCAGCAGTGATCAGCTCTGGTACCGGCGGAAGGGAACGACCGAGTGGCTTACGGCGGAAGCGGTGCAGACGAAGGCCGGAGTCTCGACGCTGCAGGTGCGGCGGGTTGAGCTGACCGGGCTGGCGCCGGATACGGTCTATGAGTTTGGGATTGGCAAGGCTCCGGCGAAGGAGACCGATGGCTGGAAGTTTCGGACCATGCCGACAGAGCTTTCGCGTCCGGTTCGTTTCGTCTCCGGTGGAGACATGATGCATAACCGCGAGATGGTCGACGCCATGAACCTGCGGGCCGGGGCGCTCGATCCGGATTTCGCCATGCTTGGCGGAGATCTCGCCTATGCCAATGGCGTCGCCGCAACGCGGTGGGTCGACTGGCTCCAGTCGTGGATGAAGAACAGTGTCGGCAAGGACCGCCGCATCATCCCCTTCGTCATTGGCATTGGCAACCACGAGGTCAAGGGGGGATATAACGGGAAGATTCCCGACGATGCCCCGTTCTTTTACAGCCTCTTTGCCACGCCGGAAGGAAAGTCGAACTACGCGCTCGATTTCGGCAAGTACATGTCTGTGATTGCCCTCGACTCGGGACATACGCAGCAGATTGCTGGTCCGCAGGCAGAGTGGCTCGCCGCCGCGTTGGCAAAGCGGACCGCGCAGCAGTTCCTCTTTGCCTTCTATCATTATCCCGCCTATGGAACGACGAAGGCTCCAAAGGGTGGTTTGCCGTATGACGCGAAACAGTCGATCGCCATTCGTGAGCACTGGTTGCCGCATTTTGAGAAGTATGGGGCGACGGCGCTCTTCGAGAACGACCACCACAACTATAAACGGAGCCATCGGCTGCGCAATCACCAGCGGGACGATGAGAATGGGTTGCTCTTTCTGGGTGATGGCGCGTGGGGAGTGAAGCCCCGCGAAGTTCCTTCGCCGGAGGTTGGCTGGTGGCTGGCGAAGGCCGAGCCGCGCAATCATCTCTTCCACGTCGAGTTGCGGGCAGATGGGACGGCGACGATCGAGGCCGTTGACGTCAAGGGGGAGGTCTTTGACCGGGTCGAGCTGACCCGACCGCGAACCAGACCGGTCACCCCGCCCGGTCGGTGATCCCGCCGGCTGATCGAGACCAATGAAGATACTCTCACGAGAACAGACGATCGCCGCCCCAGGATTCAACCGTTGGTTGGTTCCTCCGGCGGCGATTGCCGTCCATATGTGCATTGGCGAGGTCTACGGATTCTCGGTCTTCAATGTGCCGCTGACCCGGGTGGGGGCCAACTGGACCATTCCGATGGTCGGATGGATCTATTCGATTGCGCTCTGCATGCTTGGTCTCGCCGCGGCATTCTTCGGCAAGTGGGTCGAGCGGAGCGGGCCGCGCAAGACGATCGTCGCCAGTTGCGTCTGTTTCTGTGGCGGTCTGCTCATCAGCGCCCTTGGCGTAAAGCTGCAGAGTATCTGGTTTCTCTACCTTGGATACGGAGTGGTCGGGGGGATTGGGCTGGGGCTGGGCTACATCGCGCCGGTCTCCACGCTGATGAAGTGGTTTCCCGATCGGCCCGGTATGGCGACGGGCATGGCGATCATGGGGTTCGGCGGCGGAGCCCTGATTGGGGCTCCGCTCGGGGTACGGCTGATGGATCTCTTCAGATCCGCCAGCTCGGGGGGAGTCGCCGAGACATTTATTGTTCTGGCGATCCTGTATGCCGTCTTCATGCTCTTTGGGGCGGCAATCATCCGGGTTCCACCCGCCGAGTGGCGGCCACCGGGCTGGAAGCTCCCGCAGCAGCGCACCTCGCGACCGCGACCGGCCGAGATTGGGGTCGACCAGGCCTGGCGCACCCGCCAGTTCTGGTTGCTCTGGATTGTCCTCTGCATGAACGTCAGTGCGGGAATCGGGATTCTTGGTCAGGCCTCGAAGATGTGTTCGGATATGTTTGGCGTGAGCGCCGCGGTTGGCGGAGGTTTTGCCGGACTGCTCAGCATCTTTAATATGGGGGGCCGTTTCTTCTGGTCTTCCGTCTCCGACTATACCGGTCGGAAGGTTGTCTACCGGATCTATTTTCTCTTTGGTGCAGTCCTCTACTGTCTGATTCCCTGGACGCAGAATATTCAGAACCGGATCCTGTTTGTCGTGGTCACTGCATTGATTATCTCGATGTATGGGGGAGGATTTGCGACCATCCCCGCCTATCTGCGCGATCTCTTTGGGATCCACCAGGTTGGAGCGATCCACGGGCGCCTGATCACGGCCTGGTCGGTTGCGGCGCTGATCGGACCGACCCTGGTCAACTACATCTCGACGGCACAGATTGCCCGGGGAGTGGCGGCGGCGGAGGCTTACAATTCGACCATGTACGTGATGGCCGTAATCCTCGGCATTGGATATCTGGCCAACCGGCTGGTTCGCCCATTGGCCCACCAGGAAACAGATGAGGTGGCCCGATGAGCCAGACCAGTCCGCTGAAAAGGTTCTTTCTGATTCTGGCCTGGCTCATTGTCGCGCTGCCGCTGGCCTGGGGAGTCTATCAATCGGTGCAGCGTTCGATCCCGCTCTTCAGCAGAGAGGTGAGGATTGAACCAGCGAAGTGAGCGGAAGGTCGTGGCGCTGCTGGTGGAAGGGTGGGGAGAGGAGTTTCATGAGGAGCGGGATTCCCGAGATCTGTCGTAGCTTCGAGGGGCGGTTGATCGTTTCGTGTCAGGCCGCGGAGGGCGACGCATTCCGGGCGGCTGAGGCGATGGTCCGTTTTGCGCAAGCCGCTCTGGCTGGCGGCGCGGCAGGGATTCGTGCCGAGGGGGCGGAGGATATTACCGCCATTCGCGCGGCGGTCACGGTGCCGATCATCGGCATCAGGAAGAGTTATCACGCCGATGGGCGGATTCTGATCACCCCGACGGTGGAGTCGGCGCGTGAGCTGGTTGCCGCCGGAGCTGACATGATCGCGCTCGATTGTACGGCGCGCGGGCAGCAGTATGGGGCGCTGGACCGCTTGCGCCGGATCCGGGAAGAGTTGGGGGTTCCGGTACTGGCCGATATCGCAACGGTTGCGGAGGGGGTCAGTGCCGCGGAAGCAGGGGCCGACTTTGTTCTTTCCACTATGCGGGGCTACACGGTCGAGACGGAGCAGTTCCGGAGATTTGAACCCGATTTCATTGCCGATTTATGCCGGGCCGTCACCGTGCCGGTCATCGCCGAGGGGCGGATCTGGGAGCCGGAAGAGGCGCGGGCCGCTATGGAGGCCGGCGCGTTTGCGGTGATTGTCGGAACGGCGATCACCAGACCGCATGAGATTACGCGACGTTTTGCGAAGGCGGTGCAGGCGGGGGCCCGGGTTGGTGAAGAGCGCTGTTTTATCGGAATCGATCTCGGCGGGACGAACATCAAGTCGGGCCTGGTGACCGATGCCGGAGAGTTGATCCACTCGGCGGTGACGGCGACGTTGACCGGCGGCGCTGCTGCGCTGCTCGGGCAGCTGGAAGAGCTGGTCGAGGTCCATCTTGAGGAAGCGCGCGAGCGGGGACTCACTCCCGTCGCGATTGGCCTGGCCACGGCGGGTTGGGTCGATCCACGGGCCGGTCGCGTCATCTATGCCTCCGAAAATTTGCCGGGCTGGACCAATGCCGAACCGGGGCGCCGTCTCCGGGAGTCCACCGGGCTGCCGGTGGCCGTGATCAATGATGCCAATGCCCTCGCCGTGGCTGAGCGCCATTTTGGGGCGGCCCGCGGGGTCGACGATTTTCTGTGTGTGACCCTCGGCACCGGTGTTGGCGGGGGAGTCTACATTGGGGGGCGGCTCCACGAGGGCGCCCATTCGATCGCCAACGCGATCGGCCATGTGACGATCGAACCAGACGGGCTGCCCTGTACCTGTGGCAAGCGCGGTTGTCTGGAGGTGTACGCCAACGCGGCCGCGCTGGTTCGTTATGCCGGAGAAGGTTTCACGACCGCGGCGGAGGTGATTGCGGCCGAACGTGCCGGAGAGGCGCGGGCCGGGCAGGCGATCGCGACCTTCGCCAGCTATCTGGCCCGGGGCTGTGCCCTGGCGATCAATCTGCTCGATCCGGCCAGGCTGATCATTGCCGGTGGGCTGACCCAGAACAATCCCCTTTTGCTGGAAGCCCTGCGTGCCGAGCTCGATCGATCCATTATTGCTCCTGATTTGCGACGCCTCGAAGTCTGCTTCTCGCCGCTTGGCTACGAGGCGGGGCTGATCGGCGCGGCCGCGGCGGCGCGCGAGTCACTCCGCTAGACTGAGTCAGGTCTGGTCGGTTCAAGTTTACAATCCGGTTTTCAATCCGGGTCGCGCCTCAAGCGTGACCACGCCATCCTCTGTGAAGAGACAAAAAGAGAATGCCCAGCCGATTACTATCGATAATCTTCGCTTTTCTTCTCGCGGGCGGAGCTTTCGCCCAGAGCCGTCCGCCCAATATCATTCTGGTTCTGATCGATGATTATGGCTGGGCGGATTCGGGTTGTTACGGCAGCACGTATCATCAAACGCCCAATATCGATGCATTGGCGGCGCGCGGGAGACGGTTCACCGACGCTTATGCCGCCGCCCCGGTCTGTTCGCCGACGCGGGCGGCGCTGATGACGGGCAAGCATCCGGCGCGGCTCCACCTGACCGACTGGCTGCCCGGGCGCCCTGATCTGCCGGCGCAGCGGCTCTCCCGACCACCAATCCGCCCGGAGCTGCCACTGGCCGAGGTCACGGTGGCCGAGGCCCTCCGGGAGGCTGGCTACGTAACCGGGCATATTGGGAAATGGCACCTCGGGGGAGCCGGTTTTGAGCCGGAGAGGCAGGGCTTCGATGTGAATATTGCCGGTGATCATACTGGAACGCCGCTCAGCTATTTTGCTCCTTTCCAGCGTGATGGACGTTCGATGCCCGGTCTGGAGCAGGCGGTAGCCGGCGAGTATCTCCCTGACCGGCTGACGACCGAGGCGGAGAAGTTTATCGAGCGCCATCGTGACCAGCCCTTCTTCCTCTATTTTCCCCACTATTCGGTCCACATCCCGATGCGGGCCCGCGCGGAGCTGGTTGCCAAATACCGGGCCCGGCCGCGTCCGGCGCAGGGCCAGAACAATCCGGTCTACGCGGCGATGATCGAGAGCATGGATGACAGCATCGGCCGTTTGACGCGCAAGGTCGATCAGTTGGGATTGAGTGAGAAGACGATCGTCATCTTTACTTCTGACAATGGAGGCCTGTCGGTCAGAGAGGGGCCGGACACTCCGCCCACCGACAATGCTCCGCTGCGGGCCGGGAAGGGCTACCTTTACGAGGGCGGGATTCGCGTCCCGCTCATCGTCACCTGGCCGGGAAAGATCAAGGCTGGGGTCATCGACCAGACTCCGGTCACTTCGATGGATCTCTTTGCCACCCTGGTCGACCTGGGGGGATGGCGAAACAGGACTGGTCTGGATGGGGTGAGCCTGGCCCCGCTGCTGACCGGGAAGGGGCGCCGCCGATCACCGCCGCTGTACTGGCACTATCCGCACTACAGCAACCAGAGTGTCAACGCCGGGGATGTCAATCAGCCTGGAGCGGCCATCCGGCAGGGTGACTACAAGCTGATCGAGTTTTATCAGGATGGCCATGTCGAACTCTATGATCTGCGTCGTGATCCCGGTGAGCGCGACGATCTGGCGCGGAAGCGGCCCGCGCTCGCCGCGCGAATGCGCCGTCAATTGGCGGCCTGGCGGCGGTCGGTTGGCGCGCAGATGATGAATCCAAATCCTGACTATCGAAGCGGAGGCTAGACCTGTGGCGGGCACCAGACGAACCTTTATCAAGACCGCGGTCGTCAGTACGGCCGGGATGACTGTCGCCGCGCAACAAACCACACGTCCATCCACACGTCCATCCACAAGTCCATCCGGGCGCGGGGGCTACCGAAGTCACCTGCCGGAGAATGTCGAGCGGACCTTTGTGGGGCCGGAATTCTGGGCGAACCGGCTGCAGGACTGGCGGCTTCGCGCGGGGCGGATCGAGTGTCTCGACCGGCGGCCGGAGAGCCCGATGCGCACGCTCCACCTGTTGACACATCGCCTTGGTCCCGCGCCCGCGCCCTTCACCCTGCGCGTCAGGCTGGGTCTGATCGATGGTGGAGAGGCGACGGTCGACGCCGCGGCCGGCTTTCTGGTCGGGGCCGGTGGTGAGTCGATCGACTACCGCGCCGCGGCGCTGATCCATCATCAACCGGGCCCCGGGGGGGGATGGTTTTCCGGATGTGACGCGGCCGGGGAGGTCTTCTTTCGTGACTTTACCAAACCACCGCCAAAGCGAGAGGGTCGTCGGCTCCATCGCCCGGGTCCGGCGGAGATCGTGCTTGAACTGACCGGGAATGGTCAGGGCGAACTGGTCCTTGTCGCGCGCGACATGGCCGGAAGGGAACTCAGTCGGGCGACCCAGATGGTTCTGCCGGCCCAGTTGGTTGGCAATGTCGCGCTGGTCTCCCATCCCGGGACGGGAGAGAAGACGGCCCGTTTCTGGTTCAGGGACTGGCAGGTCACGGGGCCGCGAATCGTCGTCCATCCGGATCGGACCTGTGGCCCGATCATTGGCGCGCTCTACACGGTTCACGACCGGCTGCTCAAACTGACTGCCCAGTTGACCCCGCTGGGCGGGGATGAACGTCAGACAGTCGAGCTGCAGCTGAAACGTGGCGCGGTCTGGCGAACTGTTCAGACGGCGAAGATCGAACCGACCGGCTGGGTCGCCCGCTTCCGGCTCCCAAACTGGGATGATCGGCAGGATGTTCCCTACCGGATCCGCTATCGACTCAGATCGATCCGCGGACGGACTCCTGCTGACTCGGCACATCACTGGGAGGGCACGGTCGCCGCCAATCCCGTCGGAAAGGACGAACTGGTCCTCGCCTCGCTCAGTTGTGTCCAGCAGATCAATGGACCGCTGGGCGCAAATCAGACCTTTCGCTGGAACTACAACGTCAACTTCCCACACGCCGATCTGACTCCAAACCTGCAGAGGCAGAATCCCGACCTCTATTTCTTTGCCGGAGATCAGATCTATGAGGGCAATCCGACGCGCATGGTGCAGTCGCCGGTCGAGGAGGCGGCCCTCGACTACCTCTACAAATGGTATCTCTGGTGCTGGACATTTGCCGATCTCGTCCGCCATCGCCCGTGTATCTGCATTCCCGACGATCATGACGTCTACCACGGCAACATCTGGGGAGACGGTGGGCGTGCCGCGGCGCCAGGCGATCCGGCCGGACTCCAGGGTGGTTATGGTATGCCTCCCGGTTGGCTCAACATGATGCAGCGGACCCAGACCAGCCATCTGCCTGATCCATGGGATCCCACTCCGGTCAGCCAGGGAATCGAAGTCTACTATACCCGGCTCATCTGGGGTGGAGTCGGCTTTGCCATTCTCGAGGATCGCAAATTCAAATCGTCACCTTCGATCGTCAAGGCGCGGATGACCCGTGACAGCCACATTACTGACAAGGATTTCGATACTCGCGCGGCTGATCTGCCCGGCGCGCAACTGCTCGGGGACCGACAGCTCCGGTTTCTGCGCGAGTTTGCGACCGACTGGCGCGGTCAGCAGATGAAGGCTTGCCTGAGCCAGACGATCTTCTGCAATCTGCAGATCAGTTCACGTCCACCGACAACTGGTGAGCTGGACAAAGATCTCGACTCGAACGGCTGGCCGCAGTCCGGGCGCAAGGCGGCGCTGCGGGAACTGCGACGGGGCTTCATGCTTCACGTCGCCGGCGACCAGCACCTCGCGAGCGCACTTCAGCACGGGATCGATGAGTACGGGGACGCTGGCTGGTCACAGTGCTCGCCGGCCATTGCCAATGTCTACATTCGTTTCTGGAATCCAATCTATCCGCCGCTCGAGGGGGAGCGGCTCGACCAGCCTTTTACCGGGAACTATGAGGATGGTTTTCATAACCGGCTGACCATCCACGCCGTCGCCAATCCGGTCGAGAATCCCCAGCCCGGCCAGTTTCCCGAACCGGTAGAACTCCATCGCAAGTCGCCTGGGTATAACATTATCCGTTTCAATAAAGCCGCCCGAACGATGCGGCTCGAATGCTGGCCGCGGTTTGCCGATCCGCAAACCGGGCGCCAGTATCAGGGCTGGCCGATCACCATCAACCAGACCGACAATTATGGCCGGCGGGCCGTGGCCTGGCTCCCGACGCTGAAGATCACCGGCATGTCCGATGCCGTCGTTCAGGTCGTTGAGGAGGCGACTGGCGAGATGATCTATGCTTTGCGGATCAGGGGGCGGGAGTTTAAGCCGAAGGTCTTTGCCCCGGGACGATACACGATCCACCTCGGCGAACCCGGAACCGCCCGCTGGCGGACCTTCGAGGGGATCGTGGCCGGTAGTGAAATGGCGGTTCTGAAGGTCGATCTCTGAGGATCCGGATGGCGCGGCGATTTTCAGCCGCGCCATCCGGTCATGAGCGGGGACATAAAACAGAAAGCAGAAGGGCCTCCAGATAATCACTGGAGGCCCTTCTGCTTTTAAGTGCGCCCGGCACGACTCGAACGTGCGACCTTTTGGTTCGTAGCCAAACGCTCTATCCAACTGAGCTACGGGCGCTAACCGAAAGAATCGACATAATGCCACCGGTCAATGGAGTTTGTCAACACTCGATCAGGATCAATTTTTGAACGCGCCCATGGCGGCACCAGCGTAGCCAGTCATCTCCAGGTAGCCGCGACCCCGCGCACTTCCTTCAAGTGTGATGGCGCCCTCCCAGTAGGTGACGCGGGTCGATTCATTGGTCTGCAGTTCCTGATTCCTGATCGCCGCACGCGCGGTCAGCGTCACTCCACGGGAGGGAATCTCGATCTTCCAGGCGATCGGGTAGCGGGCGCCACTCGCCGGGGAGTCCCAGTACTCGAGCGGCGTCAGGCTGAACTGTTCGGCGGAGAGTCGGCTGGTCTCACCCTTCGTCCCGACCAGCATGCCATTCGAATGGGGGTCGGTCTTTCCGTCCGCACGCCGGAACTGATAGAGCATCAGATCGGTCCCATCCTCGAGCTGAATCGAGAGCCAGTCCCAGCCAATCTGTCCGGGTTCGAGAAAGCTCGTCCCGAACTCGTGGTCCATCCAGCTCTCGCCACTCACTTCGATCCGCTGTCCATCGATGACCAGCGTGCCCTGGGTTGGCATACGCGTCAGTGAGTAGTAGTGGGAGGCGTTGCCGGCGGCGTCACCCTTCTGACTGACCCCCTTCTCACCCTGAATGACCGGCGGTTTGCCCGGCGCGAGGCGCAGCTCGATCGCCATTCCCTCGTCAGTGGCGCGGAGAAGGTGGTGGCCGTCGGTATCGTGCCGGGCCTCCCAGTCCTCATTCCAGACCCGGTAGTTCTTCTCGTCCGCCCCCGCCCAGCCAACGCCGGCCCGGTTCATTCGCTCAGCGTGGCGGAAGGTGTCCCGATCAAGATCACTCACCGCGAAATGGGCCGTATAGAGGTCGCGCACCGCCCAGCGCGATGGATTGGCCGGCTGAAAGTCGATCCCGACCCGGAAGAAGGTCAGCTGATAACCAAAGCGGCGACCATCGGTAGTCTGCAGATTGCCAGTGTAGTACCACCATTCGATCTTGTAGTCGGGATGGCTCGCGTGATCGCGTGCAAAGTCGAATTGGTACGGAGGAAGGGCTCTTCGCCAGGGATCGGACTGCGCCGGCGTCAGTGAGAGTCCAACCAGGATCAGCGTGAGCGTAAACAATAATCTTTTCATGGCTACTCCTCGGCCACCTGTTCAGTCGCCGGCAGTCGTGAGGCGGCCCGCGCCGGATAGAGTCCCGCCAGCACTGTCGCCACCAGGATCAGCAGTGACGACTGGACCAGAAAACCGGTCGGAAGGTGAAACTGGATCGTCCAGCCGAAGCTCTGGACATTGATCACATAGATCAGCAGCAGTGAGAGCAGCAGTCCGATCAGCAGCCCGATCGCCTGACTGACCGCCCCGATCATTCCCGCCTCGATGAGGACCATCTTTCGAACCTGGCGATGATCAGCGCCGACGAGTCGCAGAATCGAGAGTTCACGACGCCGCTCGAGGATCAGCGTGAGCAGTGTCGAGGCGACGCCCAGAATCGCCACGAAGATGGCGATCACCTCCAGGGCATAGGTGATCGAGAAGGTACTGTCGAAGATGCGGAGCACCTCTTCCCGGAGTGTCTTGTTGGTGAAGATAAAGACCCGGTATTCTTCACCGAAACGCGCCAGGAGTTCGTTCCGCACCTGGTCGGGATCGGCATCATCGCGCAGGTAGACGGTCAGACTGGTCGCCTGGGGCTCACCCCAGTACCGCGCAAACGTCCCACGATCCATGACCAGAATGCCCCGATCGCTCGAATAGTCATAATAGATGGCCGCGATCCTGAAGACGACCGGGCCGCGCGGAGTATCGAGCGTCACCGCATCGCCGCGATTCCGCCCATACTTGAGGGCGAAGCTCTCCGAAACGACGACAGCCTCCTGACCAATCGACCGGCGCATCGCTTCGCGCCCAGCCTCCGGATTGGCTGGCTCCTTGAACTGCAGTGAGCCATAGGTCAGCAAGGTCGAAAATTCGCCCGTCCCGATCGTCACCAGCCCGTCGCCATAGGCCAGATCGAAGTTCCGGAACCGATCGACCGCTGCGACTGCCGGATGGCTGGCGACGATCTGCTCGACCTCCGGAGAGAATGGCGCATCGGTCGCGACGTTGTTCCGCGTCGCCGGGCGCAGGTAGAGATCGGCCTGCAGCGTCTGGCCGACCCAGTAGATGACGGTCTCCCGGAAACTGCCGATCATGACGGCAATGGCGACCATCATCGAGAGGCTCACCGCAAGGGCGGCGACCGAGATCGAGAGGCGCGGGATCGAGCCGGCAAGATTGGCATTCGCCAGGCGTCCCTCGACCTTGAATAGTTTGAAGAGGAGACGGTCGCCGATCTTTCCCAGTCCATAGAGAACAGCCGGGGCAAGCAGGGCCGCCCCGAAGACGATCGAGATCGCCGCGCCATATGCGAAGAGCGGCAGCCCCTGCACGGCTGGCTGCCCGGCCATCCACCACGCCAGCCCAAAGAGGACTACCGGGCCGGCCAACAGCGCCGGACGCAGTCGATAGCGTGTCGCCAGCCGGTCATGGCCGCGCATGGCCGCCATTGGCGCCACCCGGGCCGCTTCCAGCGCCGGCAAGGCGGCGGCGAGGAGCGCCAGCGGCAGTCCAATTCCAAAGGCCAGCAGAACCTGCTTCATTCCGAGCGGCTCCGGCGTGGCGGCGGTGGCAATATAGAGAGACTGCACCGTCGTCGCCGTCAGTTTGACCGCTCCGTAAGACAGCAGTCGCGCCAGCGCCAGGCCAAGTCCACAGCCAATCACCGCCAGCCCGGCGGCCTCGGCCAGAAAGAGTGCGAGAATCCGCCGCCTGGTCACCCCGACTGCCCGCAACGTCCCAATCTCCTCCCGGCGGGTGATGACCGAGATCGAGACAGTGTTGTAGATCAGAAAGAGTCCGACCAGGAGGGCAATGTACGAGAGGGCGGCGAGGTTGAAATGGAAGGCCTCGAGCATCTTTTCGACCTGGGCGCCGCGCCGCGCCGGACGCTGCACAGCCAGCCCCGGCGGAAGCCGGCGGCGAATCTCCTCTTCGGCCTGGTCGAGACTCTTCCGTTCGGCCAGCAGAACGTCGAGCCGGTCGAGGCGACCGAGCCGACCCAGCGCCCACTGGGCCGCCGCGATATCCATCAGCGCGAAGTTGCCATCCACCGCTCGCGCCGGCCCCTCATCCAGCAGCATTCCCCTGATCCGGTACCGCTCCGCCCGGTCGGCAAAGGTCAGCTCGATCTCATCACCGGTCTTCAGCCCCCACCGCCGCGCAAATTTTTCGGTGAGGACGATGCCCCGCGGGTCGATCAGAAGTTCGAGAAACTGTTGCGGTGTCGGATCCTGCCCGCCAAATTCCAGCAGGTTGTACTCACGAAAGGACCGGTCTTTGAGTATATCGACGCCGAGAACCCGCAGCGTCTCGCGCCGCCCGTCGACTGCCCGCGCTTCGGCCTCCCCCTCCACGACCGGGGCTACGCGGCCAAATTGGCGGAGCCAGCCAAGGTCGGTGACCAGTCGTTCATCCAAACCAAGACCTGAACCGACGATCTCCAGCGAGGTTCGTCCGGAGACCGTCTCGATCGCCTTCTCAAATCCGCGGAGTGAACTGGCGTTGGTCATCTGGATCGCCAGCACAACCGCAATTCCGAGGGCAATGCCAACGATGGTCGCGATCGACCGGACTTTTTCACGGATCAGGTGGCGAATAATGAATTGGATGAATAGTTTCATAGAGTGGAAAATGGCCTGTGTCGGAGGCGGCCTCCCGGAGATCATGTCTCACCGGATGGTCCCGCCGGATGGCGGACCGATTAGTGGCCAGGATCGACCGGCAAGATCACGCCTGCCCTTCGATCAGTCCATCGCGCATCCGCACCAGTCGCGAGGCGATCGCCGCAGTCTCATTGCTGTGGGTCGCCATGAGAATTGTCAGTCCAAGGTCACGATTCAGCTCCCGCAACAGTTCAAGTACCTTCTCCCCGTTTCCTGAATCGAGGTTTCCGGTCGGTTCATCGGCAATCAGCAGCGCGGGTTCATGAATGACCGCCCGGGCAATCGCCGCTCGCTGCATCTCCCCACCCGATAACTGTTGTGGATAATGGCCAAGACGGTGGCCGAGCCCGACCCGCTCCGCCAGGCTGACCGCCCGACGTGCCGACTCATCTGCCGGCGCTCCACCGAGCAGCAGCGGCAATTCGATGTTCTCGCGAACGGTCAGTGTCGGCAGGAGATTGAAGAATTGAAAGACAAATCCAAGCCGTCTGCGCCGCAGCGCGGTCAACTGGTCATCGTTGAGGCGGCGAATGTCGGTTCCCTCGATCATCAGCTCTCCCTCGGAGGGCCGATCCATCGCCCCGCAGAGGTGGAGCAAGGTCGACTTGCCGCAGCCGGAGGGGCCCATCAGCGCAACGAAGTCGCCCGCCGCAAGGCTTAATGTCACGCCACGCACGGCCTCGACCACTGCCTCTCCGCCCTCATAGCGCTTTCGCACATTGCTCAGACTAAGGATCAAGGTTGTATCCCCCGGAAATGGTCGAGCACCACCTGATGCCGATAGTCGAACATCCGGCGCAGCTTCGTTCTGGTAAAACTCCCGCCAAAGATCTCTCCCAGAAATCCAAGGGGAAGGGCATACTCGATCTCATCGATCATCCGCGTGGTATTGGCCGCGGTGCGCTCGAACCGGTGCCGGTGGCGCCAGAAAGCGAACGGGCCCTCTCGCTGTACGTCCGTGAAGAGATGGGGCGGATCATACTCGGTATGCTCGGCCACCCAGCGCTGCCGAAGCGGGCCCATGACAACCTTGAAGACGACTCGAGTGCCGACCTGCAGGCTCTCCGCCCGCTCGACCATCTCGACCCGCTCCCAGGGCGGGGTCAGCTTCTCCACCGCTCCCGGCTGCTCATGCCACGCAAAGACCTCTTCCGGCGGGGCCGGAATCTCCGTCTCCCTGATGAACTTCTGGTGTGCCACGTCTCAAACTCCTCTGATAAACCTGACCATTCTCCCGGATTTCCGAGAATCTCATCGTAGGTTTGTTGTCCAGTTACTGTCAAACTAAGAATTGGAGGGAATATAATATGAACATAAATGCCAAGGTTTTGTCATAGGTCAGATCTTGACAGGATGTGTACAGTGGCATACCTTTCACATTGTGCATAACAGATTTGAAACGGCAGTCAAAACAGTGGCGTGGCGTGTGACTGGCAGGAGAGACGATGCATTATCCCGTCTCCAATCCTATGCCTAAGCCGCCCCGAGCTGCCAGCGGAGCCGGATGGCCAGCAGAGACAGACGGCCTGAAGATTTGCACAGAATATTTGGTTTTTGCATAAGGGTTCCATTTGAGGCCGGTGAGAATATTCTCCAGCCTTACATTTATTAAATAGTCAACAATCAGACAGGAGAAGGAAATGTTTAACAAGATCAAGATGTCGGTGATGATGATCGCGGTCGCTTTCGCGTTGACGGCTATGCCGGTGGTGGCCAATCCGGACAAGAAGGATATCGTCGACACCGCGGTTGGAGCTGGCAGCTTCAACACGCTCGTGACGGCCGTAAAGGCGGCTGGTCTGGTCGAGACTCTCAAGGGCAATGGACCGTTCACGGTCTTCGCGCCAACCGATGAGGCTTTCGCCAAGGTTCCCAAGGCGACCCTCGACAGCCTGCTCGCCGACAAAGAGGCCCTCAAGAAGGTCCTGCTCTATCACGTCGTCGCTGGCAATGTGATGGCCAAGGACGTGGTCAAGCTGAAGGAGGCCAAGACGGCGCAGGGTTCATCCGTCAAGGTCACGGTCAAGGATGGCAATGTCATGATCGACAATGCCAACGTGGTCAAGACCGACATTGCCTGCACCAACGGTGTCATTCACGTCATCGATTCAGTCATCCTGCCCAAGTAAATTGGTCGAGGTTGAGTGTGAGGGCAGGGCAGATCAGTCTCCCTGCCCTCACTTTTAGTGACGGTGGAGGTAATTCTGACACCTGATCGTCCCAACGAGAGAGCCGCAATGAGTGAGCAGCACGAAAGAGTCTATGTAATCTTTGGAGCCAGTGGTGGAATAGGGTCGGCGCTCGCCCGGCAACTCGCCGCCGGTGGCCACAGTCGGCTGCTCCTCGCCAGTCGCCAACTGGCCCGCCTCGACGAGATCTGTGCGGAGATCGGGGCCGAACCCCTCGAGGTTGATGCGACCAACCTGTTGGAAGTTGAGAAAAGTCTTCAGCAGACCGTCGAAAAGTTTGGTCGTCTCGACGGAGTCGCCAACTGCGTCGGTTCACTGCTCCTCAAACCACTTCACCTCACCTCCGAGTCGGAGTGGCAGGCCACGCTCAACACCAATCTCGGCAGCGCCTTCGCCGTCACCAGAGCGGCCGTCAAGGCCATGATGCCGACCGGAGGAGCGATCGCGCTCGTTTCATCCGCTGCGGCCCGGATCGGGCTGGCTAATCACGAGGCCATCGCCGCCGCCAAGGGGGCCGTCGAGGGACTGGTCCTCTCCGCTGCCGCAACCTATGCCCCCAAGGGCATCCGGATCAACGCGGTTGCTCCCGGACTGGTCCGCACTCCGATGACCAGCCGGATTACCGGCAACGAGTTGTCACTCAAGGCCTCCGTTGCCATGCACGCGCTGGGGCGAATCGGTGAACCCGCTGACGTGGCGTCGGGACTCGCCTGGCTGCTCGATCCGGCTCAACACTGGGTCACCGGTCAGATTATTGGAATTGACGGGGGGCTCGGCTCCCTGCGAAGTCGCTGATCCTGACCAGACCGGGTGAAAAGCACGAAATGGTCAAAATGACACCAACTAATCGGGTAAAAAATACTCACGTTGGAGAAATGTAACCAAATTGCAAATCTTATCGGTTATTTAAGCTCTCACTTTGTGAAAAATTGGACGTAACAGTGTAGAGTGGAGAGAGAGCGAGGAGAAGGAGAGATAAAAGATGATTACCAATAAAATTTCCGATCAGACAATTAAGATGTTGAACAAGCTGACCTCTGAGCAGAAGGCGAAAGTCGACCAGGTGGTGAGGACGCATGTCCGCGCCTGTCTCCGCAATGGAAGCCCGCTCGAGAGTTTTGATCGTCTGCTGATCGAGGCGGTTGAGGTCGTTAAGCTCGAAGAGCGTGCTCCGGAGACGAAGTACGATTTCGTTCCTGGTGTCGAGCCTTTCCGTCACTATGAGCAGTACACCAGTCCGCGGGAGCTCTAAGACTTCGCGCACCGGAGGTCAGGCAACGGTCTGGATCACCGGTGACCAGTTGCTTGCCGAGCACCCCGCCCTGCGGGCGGCTGAAGAAGTTCATGGACGTGATGGTCTGGTGGTGGCGCTGATCGAGAGTCGGGCCAGAAGGGTTCGGCTTCCCTACCATCGACACAAGCAGGTCCTCGTGCTGAGCGCGATGCGCCATTATGCCGAGGATCTGCGGGGCAGGGGATACCAGGTCGATTATCTTCAGTCCGCCTCAATCACGGAGGGGCTCAAGGCCCATGTGGAGAGGGTTCGTCCGCCGGCATTTTATACCATGGCCGCCAGCGAGTTCGGCGCGCGGCGGCTCCAGTCAGTCACCATTCCCACCCTCTTCGCCAGTTCAGGTGGCGATCCGCAACATTTTAAAGTCCTGCCCAACGTCCAATTTCTTACCGGACAGCACAATCCATATCCCGACCCGGCGCCACGCAAAAGGGTGGTCATGGAGAACTTTTACCGCGAGATGCGTCGCCATTTCGGTGTTCTTCTCGAGGCGGACGGCGCTCCGGCGGGTGGTAAGTGGAATTTTGATGAAGAGAACCGAAAGCCACTCCCCGCGCGGCTGCAGTTGCCGCCGCCCGATGGCTGGGAGCCGGATGCCATTACCCGCCAGGTGATGGCGGAGATCGCCCGTGAAGAGGGAGGGACAGGCACGGTTGACGGTTTTCGATGGGCGGTGACGCGTTCCCAGGCGGCCGAGGCGCTGCAGCTGTTTATCGCGACCAGATTGGCCGACTTTGGTCCATATGAAGATGCGATGACCACGCGTTCGGCGACCCTCTTCCATTCGCTCCTCTCCCCCTACCTCAATCTTGGCCTGATCGATCCGCTGGTGGCGATTCGCGCCGCGGAGCAAGCCTATCGCGCTGGCCAGGCGCCCATCAACTCCGTCGAGGGCTTTATCCGCCAGATTCTGGGCTGGCGCGAGTTCATCTACTGGCAGTATTGGCAGCAGATGCCGGAACTGACGACCGCCAACCACTGGCAGGCGCGGCGGCCGCTTCCGGATCTCTTCTGGACTGGGAAGACCGAGATGAACTGTCTGAAGCAGGTGGTCTCGCGGGTGCTCGATGATGGCTACTCACACCATATCGAGCGGCTCATGATCATCTGCAACTACTGCCTGCTCGCCGGGATCGATCCACGGCAAGTCGCGGACTGGTTCAATGCCGTCTATATCGACGCCTTCGACTGGGTGGTCCTGCCAAACGTGATTGGAATGGGGCTCAATGCCGATGGTGGCCGGACAGCGACCAAGCCGTACATTGCCTCGGCCAACTACATCAACCGCATGAGCGACTACTGCAAAGGGTGCACTTATGAACCGAAACAGCGAACTGGTGCGGAGGCGTGCCCATTCAATACGCTCTACTGGAACTTTTTGATCGAAAACGAGTCGGCGCTGCGGGCCAATCCGCGCCTTGGCCCGGCCGTGCTTGGTTTGAACCGGGTCGGTGAGGAGGAGCGTGCCCTCATCCGAATCGAAGCGGCGCAGCGGTTGAAGGGATGACTCGGCGCGATGTGGTCGTAAGGAGACAATCGACCTTTGCCGCTGGCCGGGCTTATAATCGGTAATGGAATGCCGGTAAGGCGTGGTGGACCGTCTTCCCGACCGTCCTTCCGCCCGTCTGCCAGGCAGTCTGGTCGGTATTCTGTGGGCAGGGGATGGCCAGTGGAGGCGCCAGATTGTCGTCCCGCCTCGGCTCAACCCGGGCGACCAGGTTGATCGTTGATTCATTAATCTGCAGCAGGAATTCATATGAACAGATTCTCCAAGTATGCGTGGCTGGTTGTTGGTTACAACCTGCTGGTGATCATGTGGGGTGCGTATGTGCGAGCGAGCGGATCTGGCGCCGGCTGTGGCAGCCATTGGCCGCTCTGCAATGGCGAGGTTGTCCCGCGGACGCCGACCATGGCGACCATCGTCGAATTTTCACACCGATTGACCAGTGGTCTGGCGTTGTTGATGGTGATTGGACTGGTCATCTATGCGTGGCGTGCCTATGAGAAGCGCCATCACGTCCGCTTTCTGGCCGCGCTCTCGCTCTTCTTCATGCTGACGGAGGCTCTGGTGGGCGCCGGACTGGTCCTTTTCGAGTACGTGGCCTTGAACAAATCGGTGGCGCGTGCGTGGTGGATGGGCGCCCATCTTCTCAATACCTTCATTCTCCTCGCTTGTCTGACGGTCACGGCGTGGGTGGCGACGACGGGGGAGCGTCTGAAACTGGCCGGGCAGGGAAGGTTGCGCCTCTTGTGTCTGCTGACGATTCTGGCCACCCTCCTCGTCGGGGTCAGCGGGGCGATCAGCGCTCTCGGGGCGACCCTCTTTCCGGTCACCTCGGTGGCCGAAGGACTGCGGGAGGATCTCTCGCCGACGGCCCACATCCTGGTCAGGCTCCGGATCTATCACCCGATCATCGCCATAGTCGTCTCCACACTGCTCGTCGTGACCGCGGTGGCCGTCCGCCTCTGGCGACCGGGACGGTGGACTCTCAACTTCTCGCGCTATCTGATCGCTCTGGTGACGATTCAATTCGCCCTCGGCCTGGTCAATCTGCTGCTTCATGCCCCCATTCCGTTGCAGATCATTCACCTGCTGCTCTCAGATCTGATCTGGATGGCCCTGATTCTGTTGATCTGGTCGGGAATGTCGACCAAATGGCCGGAGCGTCTCGTTCCGGCCTCCTGAGATGGACCAACTTTTTCAAACAGGAGCTTGTTGAAGATGGAGATGATGGAGACAATTCGCAATCAGCATGGAGAGAGTCTGCGCGAGATGTCCGCACGCCAACCGGTGCTGGTCATCTTCCTCCGCCATTACGGCTGAACGTTTTGTCGCGAGACGCTGGCCGAGGTGAAAGCCCGCCGCCAGACGATCGAAGCGACAGGAACGCGGGTCGCGTTCATCCATATGGGCAGCGAGGCTGAGGCCCGGCCATTCTTTGCGCGGTGGGGAGATGCGGAGATCGCCCGGTTCAGTGACCCGGAGGCCCGCCTCTACCGCGAATTTGGTCTCCGCCGCATGAGCATCGGAGAGATCTTTAACCTATCGAATTGGCTGACGGTCTGGAAGCGGGGCTTCGAGGCGGCGATCATCCGCCGGTTTGGCTTTGGAGTGCCGGTCGGTGACCCGCTCCGGATGCCCGGCGCATTTCTCGTTCACCAGGGCCGGATCGTCCGGGAGTATCGCCACCAGACCCCCGCCGATAGGCCAGATTATGAATCGCTGGCGGTCTGCGAGATCTCGTAATCGTCATACTCGATGGTCAGGATATTGCGCCCAAAGAGTTTGACCTGGGTCTTAGATTCGTTATGGGCCGGCAGCCAAAACTCGCCGATCTTCTGGTACCGACGAACAAACTCAACGCGGCTGATCCAGAAAGATGGGTTGCGCGCCGGTTGACCGGCAATCCGGACGATTGAGAATTCGCTCCGGTGGATCCAGATCCGGCCCGTGAAGAGGTACTTGTCGGCGCGGCGGGGGATGGCCTCGAGCACGTAACACGGGTGACCGTCGACAACCTCCTCGTTCAAAAGCTGGAAGTTGTAGTTGGCGGGAGTGATCGATCCGTTGTGCCGGCTGCGACCCGCCGCCGTCTCGACCTCCACCTCCATGAGCGGTTTGAAGACCCGGTTGCGAATCGTCTCTGATCCGCGTTCGGCAATAATGTGAAACTCCTTCGCTCCTGGTGCGCGGTAACTGAGGACGGCCTTGACCTCGGCACGGACTTTGCCATCATCCGTGGTCACGCGGTAGACACTTTGCACCGAGTAACGTTGCAGAAGTGCTTCGCGCCGGCGGCTCTCTTCGATGACCCTCAGGATTATCTCTTCAGAGGTGATTCGGCCTTCCGCACGGCTCACCGCGCCGGAGTGGTCAGACGCGGCCCGGAGCTGTCGAGGCTGATCACCGGACAACGCGAGCATGGCGAGTAGGCAGACCGAAAACCGATAGATTCGTCTCATTCGTGGTGGTGACATACAAGAGGAACTCTCCCCCTTGACCGATTTGATTCAAATGATACCTGTCCCGGGCATCGCGGAGATCCACCCTGGAGACAATCTTGCCCAGGCGATTCTCGCTGCGCTGACCGCTGCCGGAATAAGTCTCACAGCTGATGATATCATTATTGTCGCCCAGAAGGTGGTCTCCAAAGCAGAAGGGCGCCTGGTCGATCTGGCGACGATCACCCCGTCTGAGCAGGCTGTCCACATCGCTCAACTGCAGGGGCGCGATCCGCGTTTGATCGAGGCGATTCTCTCTGAATCTTCGACCCTTCTGCGGATCGATCCCCACGTCCTGATTACTGAAACTCATCACGGCTTTATCTGCGCCAATGCCGGAGTCGATCGCTCGAATGTTGTCGGAGAAGACATGATCTCGCTCCTTCCGGTCGACCCTGACCGTTCAGCCTGGCAGCTCCGCCAGACGCTCGAATCGGCAGCCGGCTGCTCCCTCTCCGTCATCATCACCGATACCTTTGGCCGTGCCTGGCGGGAAGGGCTGACCAATGTGGCCATTGGCATCTCCGGCATGCGTCCTCTGACCGATCTGCGCGGTCAAAAAGACGATCACGGCAAGGATCTCTCGGCCACGGTTCTGGCTGTGGCTGATGAGATTGCGGCGGCCAGCGGACTGCTCATGAAGAAGACCTCACGGATACCTGTCGTCATCCTCCGCGGTCTTCGTGTTGAACAGACCGCTTCGTCCCGGGCAACAGAACTGATTCGCCCCAGGGAGAGGGATCTCTTCAGGTAGCCCAACGACCCGCTATCCGCGCTGACGCAGCCGCGAGACCAGTTTGACCGCCTCGACGATCAGGACGGGAAGAATGATCGACCCGATAATCGCCGCCAGATCGGTCTGGTCGATCAGCCGGGTCTGCAGTAGTGTTGGAAGCGGCTCGAGATAGACCGCCAGCAGTTGCAGAATCCCGACGACGAGGATTGCCAGCCAGATATAGCGATTGACGAAGAGTCCTTCGAAGGCCGATCTGACCCGTGAACGACAGTTGAAGAGATGCCCGACCTGGACACCGATGACGGTGAAGAGGGCGATCGTCCGGGCATGCTCGCCCGGCCCATACTTCTCCAGCGCGAGCATATAGTATCCCAGACAGATCAGCGCGAGCATGAGCCCCTGCCAGCCAACCAGCACAAAGAACGATCCGGAGAGCATCGAGTTTGCGGCCCGCCGGGGAGGGCTCTTCATAATCTCGGCGGATGGCGGTTCAAGGGCGAGGGCCAGCGCCGGAAAGATGTCAGTCACCAGGTTGATCCAGAGAATCTGGAGCGGCAGGAGCGGCAACGGCAGACCGAGCACGATCGCCAGAAAGATAAAGATGACCTCGGCCAGATTCTCCGAGAGCATCAACTGGACAAATTTGGCGATGTTGGCATAGATGGTCCGTCCACCCTCAACCGCCTTGATGATCGTCGCGAAGTTGTCGTCGGTAAGCACGACATCGGCCGCCTCACGGGCAGTCTCCGTCCCCCGCTGCCCCATGGCCACGCCGATATCCGCCCGTTTCAGCGCCGGAGCGTCGTTCACCCCATCGCCCGTCACCGCGACCACCTCCCCGGCCTCCTTCAGCGCCTCGACGATGCGCAGTTTGTCCTCCGGTGAGACCCGCGCAAAGACCTGAACGCTCCCGGCCAGCCTGGCCAGTTCCGGACCACTTACCGCGGCTAGCTCCCGGGCGTGGCGCGCCACCAGCTCTCCCCGTTCCTCGATCCGCAACTCGCGGGCGATGGCCCGGGCCGTATTCAACTGATCTCCGGTCAGCATGATCACGCGAATCCCGGCCTCATAGGCCCTTTCGATCGCCGGGGCCGCCTCGCGGCGTGGTGGATCGAGCATGCCAATCAGGCCCAGAAAATGGTAACCCTGGTCACGATCACTGATCGAACCGTCAGCCCGCTTCTCGGCGATCGCGAGGACCCGCAGCGCTTTGCCGGCCATCTCCTCGTTCTGCTCACGCAGCACTTGTCGACGCTCCTCGCTCAATTCGATGATCGCTACGCCATCCCCCGCCGCGCCGCCGATGGCAACTCCGGAGCACATGCCGAGGACGACCGATGGCGCCCCTTTCAGACACACTCGCTCGCCTCCCTCAGCCTGCCGGTGAACGGTGATCATGCGGCGCGTTGCCGTGTCGAAAGGCTCTTCGGCCACCTTCGGAAAACCAAGGCGCAGCTGGTCGATGTCGACGCCAAAGTCACGCGCCGATTCGAGCAGCGCCGTCTCGGTCGGATCGCCAATCGTCTCCCCACGGCCACTCAGTGAGGCTTCATTGCAGAGCGCCGCCGCCTCCAGCGTTCGTCGCCACAATTGATCGACCTCCGGCTCTCTGCGCGCCCCGGTCGTCCCGACGCTGATGGTTCGACCATCTCCAAGCCGGAATTCACGCACGACCATCCGGTTCTCGGTCAGCGTGCCCGTCTTGTCGGTGCAGATTACGGTGGCGCTGCCGAGCGTCTCCACCGCCGGCAAGTGGCGGACGATCGCGTTGGCCCGCGCCATTCGCAATACTCCCAATGCCAGAATCAGGGTCGTCACCGTCGGCAGACCCTCGGGAACTGCGGCTACGGCAAGGCTGATCGCCGTCTCGAGCATGACCAGCAACCCATCCCCACGCCACCAGCCGGCGAAGAAGATCACCACTCCAATCCCGAGGACCAGGTAGACCAACTGCCGACCCAGATCGTCCAGTTGCTGCCGCAGTGGGGTCACTTCATCCGCCGTCTCCGCCACCAGCGTGCCGATTTTGCCGAGCTCCGTTGCGCTCCCGGTCTCTGTCACCACGCCAATCGCCCGCCCCGCCGCGACCGATGTGCCAAGGTAGACCATCGAATAGCGCTCGGCGAGCAATGTGCCCTCGCCCACCGGGTCGGTCGACTTATTGACCGGCGTGCTCTCACCCGTCAGCGCCGACTCCTCCGTCCGCAGATTCGCGGCCTCGATCAGGCGCAGATCTGCCGGAACCCGATCCCCGGGATTGAGAATGACGATATCCCCGGGCACCAACTCTTCCGCTTCAACCACCTCCTCAACACCGTCACGCCGAACCCGCGCCAGCGATCTTGTCTGCCGGCGCAACGCTTCCAGTGCCCGCCCGGCCTGCCACTCCATCAGAAAACCGATCAGGGCGTTGACCAGCAGGACGACCAGGATCGCCAGCGCTTCGATCCGCCCGCCCGTCACCCAGGCCACGGTTGCCGCAACTCCCAGGAGGCCAATGACCAGACTCTTAAACTGGGCGAGGAAGATTCGCCAGGGCTGAAGTCCACGCACCTCCGCGAGCCGATTCCACCCCGTCCGCGCGCGCCGCCGGATGACCTCTTCAGCCGCGAGCCCGGTTTGGCTGTCGACGGTCAGGGACTCGAGGACCGCCGTGGTGCTCAGCATGTATGATCGTGAATTCAATCTCTTCTCCTCCCCCGGACCGTCAAGGTCCGGGAAGACCTTCATCCCGTCAGCCATATTGTCGATACGCTTCATCGTGCCTGTGGAATCTCGCGGCACAAGCTGGGTTCGAAGCGGAAGATGGATCTCGCCGCCCCGCGTCTTTCACCACACCCGCCACATTCAATCATGGATCCACCGGCCGTCGAAAGAAAACTTCCAGAGATAAAATAAAGTTGGGAATGGAGGGAATTGGAGAGAAATTCTCACGTCTTTATAAAGCAAATGCGACGGGTTCGATGACAAAGGGTATTTACTGAAAGGTCATCGATCGTCGCTGATGGTCCACAAGGCAGGTGATCCTGGGGGCAGGATCGCCTGCCTCTCCCCGGTCGGCCCCGGTCCGGAAGCGGCCAGTAGGGAGTGAGAAGTCGGGAGTGGCCAGTAGGGAGTGAGAAGTAGGGAGTGAGAAGTCAGGAGTGGCCAGTAGGGAGTGGGAAGTCAGGAGTGAGAAGTCGGGAGTGAGAAGTCAGGAGTGGGAAGTCGGGAGTGGGGAAGTCAGGAGCCGGGAGATAAGAAAACGGGCTCGCGACAAAAGAGGAGACCAGAGCAGCCAGAATCCCGACAAAGAAGAGGTACCAGTAATGCGTAATGGGCGTTATGAGCGTAATGAGCGTAATGGAAAACAGAAAAGCCGGGAACTGAACGAGCCGGCTCTCTCGGCAATGAAGCCCGGGTGCGCAGCAAAACAGGAACGGTCTGGAGGGGCGGCCGCCATCCTCCCCTCGCCAGGCCAGCGATAAGAGCACACTCTGACCCACGCGCAATAGTTTGTGATAGCTCAGCCAGCCCAAGCCACACTCGCGAGCCTTTGGCGTGGGTCGATCAGAACTTCTTCCACCGACTTAACGTCGTCTCCGAAGCTGTTCTTTTCCGAATCAGTTCTTTGAAGATACAAATCCCGGTGTACAAGGGCTGTCTCCAATCAGGGGAGACAGGCGTGAGGTCGACCACACGCAAGGTCGGGCGCGAGGTCGGGCGCGAGGTTCGCTACGCGCCGCTTTCAGGTCGGCAGGCCACCTTGTTACACCGCTGGTGATTGCCGCAGAGACCAGTCTCCACGGCAAGAAGCCTCACGAGAAGAGAGTGATGGGTATGGGCATGGTAGTGCAGAGTAGCTAGGGGTGGCCGATGCGCTGGAATGTAAGTATCCCGGACCTCCTCTTCTCGTGAGGGACATTACTGAACAACAGTTGAACATCAATTTGCGAGGGTTATCCGAAAACTCTGTCTGGCCATTTAATCTGGCCTGATTATTTGGCCTGTTTATAAAGTCTGCGTCCTCAGCCAACCTCTCTGCGGGAGTCGCTGATCACTGGTCGAGCCTCCAGGGTCAGCGCTCCAGCAGCGGAGGGCATCCCGCCTCTGACCACCACTCCCCCGGTCGTGATATGCCAGTTTGATCAGAGCCCACTCTCTTGCCGGACGAATGGGCTCTGAAGCGGCTGGCGGCCCTTCCGATCCTGGCGATTGGCCACCAACCACCAGGTCCAGCCTCACCCGTGATCGCCAACCTGACTCGTCACGATTCGAGGACTGCCGCGATCGTGCGAATCAATGTTTCAGCGGTATAAGGCTTGGTCAGAAAACTGTTGACCCCAAGTTGCGAGATCTCGGCGTGGCGCGCATTGGCCTTGAGTCCACTGGTGGCGATGACCCGCACCTCCGGATCGAGCTTGCGCAGTGCGCGAATGGTCGCCGGACCATCCATAAATGGCATCATCATATCGGTGATGACCAGTCTGATCTCGTGACGATGGGTCGCAAACTGGGCGAGGGCATCAGTCCCATCGTTAGCCGTGACCACTCGGTAGCCAAAGGTCAGCAGGGTCTCCCGGGCCACCTCCCGAATCGACGGCTCGTCATCAACGACCAGAATCAACTCGCCCTGACCAGTCGGCAGATCGACCTTGGCTGCCGGCGCCGCGACCGCCTGCTGGTTCTGGCTCGCCGGGAGATAGATGGTGAAGTGGGTGCCCTTGTCGACCTCACTGTAGACGTTGACGAAGCCGCCGTGGCTGCGCAGGATTCCGGCCACCGTCGAAAGGCCAAGACCGGTTCCCTGACCCGGCTTCTTGGTCGTAAAGAACGGATCGAAGATCTTGTCGAGAATCTCTCCCGGAATCCCGGAGCCGTTATCCTGGACCAGCAAACGCACGTACCGGCCGGGTTTGGCCTCCACGTTCATCCGGGCATAGTGTTCGTCAACCTCGATATTCTCGGCCTCGATCCGCAACTTTCCACCATCAGGCATCGCGTCACGGGCGTTGACGCAGAGGTTCATGAGCACCTGGTGAAGCTGTGTGGCGTCGCCATAGACGTACCAGAGGTTGGCGTTGATGGAGAAACTGATCTCGATATTCTTTGGGAAGATGTCGCTCAGGATCTTGACGATCTCTCGGATCAGATGATTCGGTTGAAGCTGGCTGTAGTCCCCGTCGACGCCACGGGCGAAGGAGAGAACCTGCCGGATCATCTCCCCGCCGCGCACGGCGTTGGTCTGGATGATGTTCAGCAGCCGGAGGGTCCCCTCGTCGCTCTCGCTGGAAGTGCGCATCTGCAGCAGTTCCGTCGCTGTCAGGATCGGGGAGAGCACATTGTTCAGATCGTGGGCGATGCCGCCGGCCAGGGTTCCGATACTCTCCATCCGCTGGGCCCGCAGCAACTGCGACTCGAGCCGCTTCTTCTCGGTAATATCGCGAATGATGACCGTGAAGAGGCGCTGACCATCAGCTTTGATCTGCGAGATCGACGCCTCGATCGGGAACTCTTCCCCATTGGACCGGAGTCCGGAGAGGGGGCGGATCTGACCCATCTGTCGCTGGGTGACCTTGGTGCGGCCAAACTCGTCGATATGTTTTTCGTGGGCCTGTCGATACCGGTCCGGAAGCAACCGGTCGAGCGACGTCCCCAGAACCGCCGTCGCTTCGTACCGGAACATCCGTTCAGCCGCCTGGTTGAAGAGGACAATCCGGTGCTGCTCGTCGATGGTGATGATCGCATCCATGGCCGAGGCGAGAATGCCGGCCAGCCATTCGTCATTCAGCTTGAACGTCTTCTCGACCTGCTGGTCAGTTCCAGGCTCCGCCTCGGTTGTCAGCTTTTCCATGACCACTCTTCTCCCACGCCGGTTATCTCCTCAATCCTGAGGCGAAAAACGATCAACTCATCACCCCGCGACTCGCTCCGTGATTCGACCGGGCTGAGATGTGGGAGCCGCTGGTAGAGTCTGGCCAGAATCTTCTCGCGCTCCTGATCGTCAGGCCCAACCTCTTCATAGACCCCCGCCACAATGACGCTGCGCCAATGATAAGCATCACGGATCTGGTCAACCTGCAGACAGGCGGCCGGGTTTGTCCGCAGTGCTTCGATCTTCAGCCCGGGCAG
This sequence comes from Acidobacteriota bacterium, assembly GCA_041160645.1. Classification (GTDB taxonomy): domain Bacteria; phylum Acidobacteriota; class Blastocatellia; order RBC074; family RBC074; genus CAIOZW01. The sequence continues at coordinate 8,074 of JBEAVZ010000113.1, read as the reverse complement.
CGAATGGATGTAGATGTCCTGCCCGTCAAAAAAATAGTAGACCGGCACAACATAGGGTCGGCCATTTGCGATGCAGCCAAGTCTCCCGAGAGATGACTCGTCAAGGATGGCGATCGCCGCGGCGGAGGGCAACTTCCCGAGCTGCATTATCTGCCTCCCGGAATTGAGCGGACGATCTCTACCGAGCAGTGGGCGTGCCAAGCGACCGCCTGGGACACCGAACCAAGCATGAAGCGCTCCCACGCCCGGTGGCCGTGCGAACCGACCAGGATCAGATCGGCCGGCCACTCTCTGGCGGCCGCGAGAATTACCTCTTCCGCATGGCCAAGGATCGCCTCGCTGCTGAAACCGAGCGGAACGGCCCGTGCCGCGTTGCCCTCTTCAATTATCTGCGCGGCGCGGCGGAGCGTTACCTCAGCCTGGTCGCGACTGTGCTTCTCCGCCTGGGCATAGAACTCATCCGGCAGGACCCAGGCCTCCGGTGTGGGAGCGAAGGGCAGGTGGATTGCGGTGATAACCCGGACCTCGCTTCCATCCGGCCACGGGCGGTTGGCCACCTCGGTCACGGCTGCCTCGCCAAAAGATGATCCATCGACCGCCACGAGCAGTTTCATCCCCCCGCCCGGGGCCGCGTCCTGGCGTGGACGAACAATCTCAACCGAGCACCCCGCGTGCGTGGCGACAGTGCGGGAGACCGAGCCGAGCCACATTCGCTCGAGTGCATTGTAGCCGTGGGTGCCGATCATGATCAGGTCGGCTCCGAACTTCTCCGCCTCGTCGATGATCGCCTCCTTGGTGTTTCCGCGCATAGTCAGGGTTGTGACCATCTCCTCGGCGCCGCCCGCCCCGACATATCTTTTGAGCGCCTGGTCGATATTCCTGGCAGCTTGATCTTCGAGCGCCTTCTCCCACTCCTGATAGTAGGTTCCCGGCATGGGGATGGGGCCGGCCATGAGCGTCGAGGGCATCTCGGCCACGCCCAGGATCAGCAAACGGCTTCCGTTCGTCCAGGGAATCAGCGCCGCCTGGTCGATGACCGACAGACTCGACTCTGAACCGTCAACAGGGATTAAAACTCGCATCGACTCTCTCATGGCAATTCTCCGTCTAAACTGGTGTCCAAAAATTGGTGGGCGTCGTCAGGTTGATGATGGCGCTTTGTCATGCTTCCGCCACGGCAAGGTGGCTGTCACGCCTCGATCTTCTTGAGGCGGTAGCGCAACTGGTCCCGAGAAATTCCGAGCAGTTCCGCCGCCCGGGTCTGATTTCCTCCGCTGCGCTCCATGGCCTGTTGAACCAGTGAGAGTTCGACCTGCTCGAGGTTGATTCCGCTCTCCGGCATGACGAATGGCGACCGGGATTGATGACCGTTGTGATGGGGCGACGAAGCTTGATTGACGATGGACGGGGGAGGAGTATTCGGGCCAACTTGGCCCGCTTGAGTTGACCGGAGGCTCCATTCATCCTCGCGGGTCAGATCGCGCGGGAGCCAGATCGGAGTGATCTGGTCCGTATCTTCAAGAATCATCGCTCGCTCGATCACGTTTCGCAGCTCACGGACATTCCCCGGCCAGTGGTAGTGGCGGAAGATCTCCTCGACCGGCGGCGTCAGCCCCGCAATACGTTTGCGGAGCGTCTGGTTGAAGTGCTGAATATAATGCTTGGCGAGTCCGAGCACGTCATCTCCGCGTTCGCGCAGGGGCGGCAGATCGATCTGGATCACCGAGAGTCGATAGTAGAGGTCGATCCGAAACCGGTTGCTTTCGCTCTCCCCCTTCAGGTCGCGGTTGGAGGCGGCTATCACCCGCACGTCGAGCGGGTGGTCTTTCAAACCGCCAACGCGGCGAAAAGACCCCTCTTCGAGGACGCGGAGCAGTTTGGCCTGGAGGTTCAGTTCGAGTTCGCCAATCTCATCGAGGAAGATCGTCCCGCCCTGGGCCTGCTCGAAGAGACCCTCCTTGCGGTTCTTGGCGTCAGTGAAAGCGCCCTTTTCGTGCCCGAAGAGTTCACTCTCGATCAGCGTCCCCGGAATCGCGGCAATATTGATGGCGATGAAGGGTTGGTTGCCGCGCGATGAGCCATAGTGGATTGCTTTGGCCAGCAGATCCTTACCGGTGCCACTCTCACCCTGGAGCAGGACCGCCGAGGCTTCACTCGAGGCCACCTTCTTCGCCAGGGCGATCATCTCGCGCATAGCGGGCGAAGTGCCGATGATCTGGTCAAACCCAAACTGACGCGCCTGTTCATTGCGGAGGGTCCGCACTTCACGCCGCAGTGTGCCAGCCTCGATTCCATTCCGGATCGTCACTTGCAACTCGCGCAGATTGATCGGTTTTCTGATGAAATCGTAGGCGCCGCCACGCAGGGCAGAGATGGTGTCGTCGAGGAGGATGTTCCCGGTCATCATAATAATGACCGATTGTTGATGGCGCGACTTGTACTCACGCAGGGCGTCGAGGCCAGATCCGTCAGGAAGGTGGAGATCCTGCAGCACAACCAGGGGATGCTCATTCTCGAACAGATCCAGCGCTTCTTTGATCGATCCCGCCTCGACATAGTCATACCCCCAACCGCGCAGGGCTTCGCCGAGAGTGTAACGGATCGATGATTCATCATCGACTACCAAGACCTTGTTCTTCGCCATTGTCTGGTGCCTTTCCCCAATGCCTGACCGAGATTTATGGCCGTGTATGGCCGGCAGAGAGATGGTTGATCATCATACAATGGAAAAGAGCTGAAGCCGCACGAAAAAAATAGAATATTTTTTTCAAAATCTTTGAAGATCAGGGAACAAAACCAGGGGGAGAGCGTGTAGGGGATGTGTGTGTAGTTTGTGACTGGGGTGGTCAGCATTTGTTGGTCACCTCTCTTTTTTTGTCCAATTGCGTCTTCTGATCCGGACAGCCGGCTGCCCATCATCCTCTTCTTCTCCCGACAGAATTTCTGCACCCTCCAGAATAAAGATTCAACCTGAAAGTGGTTCGTTCGCGCCCGGGCCGATGTTATCGCGGTTAGCCGGAGGCCAAAAGTGACGCGACTGAATGGTCTGGGCTCGGGATCGACTGGTTGTCTGTCGCTGTCCGGACAGGTTCAGCCCCTCCCGGAGATCGCGCGGCGAAGCCTCGCGGCCAACAACCAGAAAATTTGATAAAAAATGGAAGATCGTGGAACAAAACCCGGGAGGGGGCGTGTAGGGGATGTGTGTGTAGTTTGTGACTGAGGTGGTCAGCATTTGTTGGTCACCTCTCTTTTTTTGCCTGCCTTCAATTTCGCTTCCCAACCAGAGCCGATCCGCTTCACAATCTTTATTACTCTCTTCGGTCGTGACGTTGCGACGGGGACCGGAACTATTTGTATGCCCTGGTGGCCAGGTTGAGGCTTCCCGGCGCGGCCATCGCGGGCCTGAGAGCCGACTTTGGCAGAAATATGGATCTATATTTCGGGTCAGTTACCGGAAATCTTTACGATAGAGCTCGAACCGTCATATTCTTGGCGGCATGAACCCATACATCCTTCTCGTGACTGGCATGATTGTCGTGATCGGCCTGATTCTTGGGCTACGGCTCCATGCGTTTCTGGCGCTGATCATCGCGGCCTTACTGGTGGCCTGGTTGACGCCGGGCGACTTGATCCATCAGTACGGACTGGCGCGAGGAATGAGTGAGGCTGCCGCCCGGCAGCTCGAGACAGCCTTCTTTGCTGATCGGGTCGCCGAGGGGTTTGGGCGGACAGTCGGACAGATTGGCCTGATGATCGCGATGGCCTCGATCATTGGCGAGGGGATGCTGCGGAGTGGGGCGGCCGACCGGATCGTCCGGACGACCCTCCGGCTGGTCGGGCAGGAGCGGGCGCCGCGGGCCTTTGTCGCGAGTGGGTTTCTGCTTGGTATTCCAGTCTTCTTCGACACGGTCTTCTACCTGGTGATCCCGCTCATCAAGGCCGTCCGGTTGCGGAGCGGGCGGCACTATCTGTGGTATATTCTGGCCCTGATTGCCGGTGGATCGATCACCCATTCGCTGGTTCCACCGACGCCAGGTCCGCTCTTCGTCGCCGCGGAGTTCAAAATCGGACTGGCGATGATGATTGGAATGGGATGTCTGATCGGCCTCTTCTGTTCGGCGGCCGGCTATCTCTTCGCGAAATGGGCCGACGCCCGCTGGGATCTGCCCCTGCGGGAGACCCCCGAGTCGCTGGCGCGGATGGAGGATCTCATGGCGCGGGATGAATCAGAGCTGCCGTGGACGTGGCTGGCCTTGCTGCCGATCATCCTCCCGGTCGTGCTGATCGCGGTCGCGGCCATCTACCCGACGCCCCTTCTGAAGGCGCTGGGAGACAAGAACGTGGCGCTGATGATCGGCGCGGCTCTCGCGGTCTGGCTCCTCTACCGCTGGGGAGCGCGTGAAGAGTTTGAGGCGGGGATCAGGGAGGCGCTGGTCGGAGCCGGAGGAATCATTCTCATCACCGGCGCCGGAGGAGCTTTTGGCACTGTCCTCCAGCAGACCCACATCGGAGGCATGATCGAGCAGCTGCGTGCCTCGGCGGCGATTCTGCCGGTAGCATTTCTGCTCACGGCGGCGATCCGCAGTTCTTCAGGATCGGCCACGGTCGCCATGATCACCACGGCGGGCGCCTTTGCGGGGATGGCCCGCCCGGAGATTCTCGGCTTTCACCCGGTCTACCTGGCCATGGCGATCGGCTGTGGTTCAAAACCGGTCAGCTGGCTCAATGACAGCGCCTTCTGGATCATGACCCGCATGAGCGGGATGACCGAGCGGGAGGGTTTGAAGACGATCAGTCCGTTGATGCTGATCATGGGGGTGGTCGGGATCATCGTGACAATGATCTTTGCCCGGCTCTTTCCCCTCATTTGAGAGGCAATCTCAACTAGCGAAAGGATCTCGTGATGGCAGACGGTGGAAATCGCAAGCGAGCGGATGAATTGAGGAGTGCCCGGTGGCTCCGTCCCGACGATCTGCGGTCGTTTGGGCATCGATCACGCCTCAAGCAGATGGGCTATGGCAGCGAGGACTATGCCGGGAAACCGGTCATCGGCATTATCAACACCTGGAGTGATCTGACGATCTGCCACACCCATTTCCGTGACCGGGCGCAGGAGGTGAAGCGCGGGGTGCTCCAGGCGGGTGGGTTTCCAGTCGAGATCCCGGCGATGCCCGTCAACGAGATCTTTATGAAGCCGAGTCCGCTCCTCTATCGCAACCTGCTCGCCATGGAGGTGGAGGAGTTGCTGCGGAGCCAGCCGATCGACGGTGTGGTCCTCATGGGGGGCTGCGATAAGACGACCCCCGGGCTCCTGATGGGCGCCTTCTCGGTCGATCTGCCCCTGATCTATCTGCCGGCGGGCCCGATGTTGCGCGGCAACTGGCAGGGGCAGGTGCTGGGGAGTGGAAGTGATGGCTGGAAGTACTGGGCGGAGCGCTGCGCCGGCAATCTCTCCACCGCTGATTGGAACGCGATCGAGGATGGAATCGCCCGCTCGCCTGGCCATTGCATGACGATGGGCACTGCTTCGACCATGACGGCCATGGCCGAAACGCTTGGACTGACCCTGCCCGGGGCTTCCTCGATTCCGGCCGTCGATGCCAACCACTCACGCATGGCCTCCGCCTGTGGCCGGCGGATCGTCGAGATGGTCTGGGAGGATCTGAAGCCGAGCCATCTCCTCTCCGTGGCCTCCTTCGACAATGCGATCACCGTCGATATGGCGATTGGCGGATCGACCAACGCGATCGTCCATCTCCTGGCCATGGCCGGCCGGGCCGGGATTCCGCTCAACCTCGGGAGATTCGATGAGATATCGCAGCGGACGCCGATGCTCGCCAACATCCGCCCCTCCGGAGAGTTTCTGATGGAGGACTTCTACTATGCCGGTGGACTCCGGGCCTTGCAGGCGCAGCTGACCGATCTCCTCGACCTGACCTGCCTGACGGTCAATGGAAAGAGTCTTGGTGAGAATATTGCCGGGGCGCGAATCTTCAAGCCGGAGGTGATCCGGACGATCGACAATCCGGTTGCCCGGCAGGGCGGCACCGCAGTGCTCTTTGGCAATCTGGCTCCAAATGGCGCGGTGATCAAGCCTACGGCCGCGACTCCACGGCTGTTGCAGCACACCGGACGGGCGGTCGTCTTCCAGGATTATAATGACATGGCGGCGCGCATCGATGACGATTCGCTCCCTGTCGACGCCAATTCGGTCCTGGTCCTCAAGCATGCCGGTCCCCTTGGTGGTCCGGGAATGCCGGAATGGGGGATGCTTCCGATTCCACGGAAGCTGCTGCGCGAAGGGGTACGTGATCTGGTGCGTATCTCAGATGCGCGAATGAGCGGCACCTCGTACGGCACCTGTGTCCTGCACGTTTCACCCGAGAGCTTCATCGGTGGACCGCTTGCGCTGGTCGAAGATGGGGATCTGATCGAGCTCGACCTCGCCGGGCGGCGGCTTGAACTGCGAATCAGCGACGACGAGCTCGCCCGGCGGCGTGAACGCTGGGTGCGTCCGGCGCCGCACTATCAGCGTGGCTATGGGGCCATCTTCTCCGAGCGGGTTCGACAGGCGCACGAAGGGTGCGACTTCGACTTTCTCGAAGCCGGAGCCCCGACACCGGAACCTGAGATACACTGAGCGCGTATCTTTAGCGCGTCGAAGTGTACAAAAGTTGGGGGTAACTGGGAGCCCATTCCCGGATTGTTGAGTGGAAGGGAGTCGAAATGCAGTATCCAAAGACTTTGAAGAGGGTTGTCATTACCGGGGTCGGTTGTGTAACTCCGATCGGGATTGGCCGGGAACAGTTCTGGCAAGCGACGCAGGAGGGGCGGAGCGGGATCAAGCCGATCACCCGCTTTGATGCGGCAGATCTGCCGGTGCGCATTGCCGGTGAAGTGACCGACTTTGATCCGGATCAATATGTTCCGGCGAAAGATCGGCAGCACGTCTCCCACGCGGTCGCCTTTGCCATCGCCGCGGCTGAGCTGGCCTTCCGCGATGCCGGAATCGATCCGCGACAGATGGATCTGGAGGATCGGCGACAGCTCGGCATCGTTCTTGGCAGCGGCGGAGCAAGCCTGAGCTTTCTCGAGAAGCAGTATCGCTACTATTTTGCCAATGAGGCCAAGCGGGCGAGCATCTATTCGATTCCAACGGCCACTCCGGGCTCACTGGCAAGTGAGATCTCCATGCCTTTTGGATTGAAGGGCTTCAGCCATCTGGTCTCGACTGGTTGCACCTCCTCGACCGATGCGATGGCTTATGCGGCCCAGAATATTGCGACCGGGCGAATTCGTTCCGTGCTGACGGGAGGCGTCGACGCCCCACTCGCCCATAGCATTCTGCTCGGTTTCAGTGTCATGAAGGTGGTCACGACCTCCTGGAACGACTCCCCGGCCCGCGGATCACGACCATTCAGCCGCGACCGTGACGGCTTCGTGCTTGGCGAGGGCGCCTACCTCCTTCTCTTCGAAGAGCTGGAGCATGCCCAGGCGCGGGGCGCGAAGATTCTTGGCGAAGTTGTCGGCTACGGTTCAACCTGTGATGCCCACCACCGCGTCCGACTTGACGAGACGGGGATCGAGCCGGCGCGGGCGATGTCGCTGGCGATCGCCGATGCCGGGATCACGATTGACGAGATCGACTACATCAATCTGCACGGAACCTCGACCGATCTGAACGACCGCATCGAAACCCGGGCGGTCAGGCTGACGTTTGGTGATCGGGCCGGGCAGGTCCCGACCAGCGCGACCAAGTCGATGATCGGCCATCCGCAGGGCGCCTCGGGGGCGGCCGGACTGATCGCCACCCTCGGTGGCATGGCTGGTGGATATGCCCCGCCCACGATCAATCTCGATGAGCCCGATCCGGAATGTGATCTCGACTATGTGCCCCATCGTTCACGGCCACTCGAGATCCGTCATGCACTCTGCAACTGCATCGGTTTCGGCTCGAAGAACTCGGCCCTCGTCGTTCGCAAATTTGAAGGGTGAGCGAAGGTTCCCGCAGCGGCCCGTCATGGTCAGCCCTCCAGGGTCAGCCCTCCGGGGTCGGCCCTCCGGGGTCGGCCCT
>JBEAVZ010000495.1:0-9059 GCA_041160645.1 Acidobacteriota bacterium | reverse complement strand
GGTCCTACCGGTCTCACCAGTTCTGTCACCATCAACCACCACCAGGAGAATCCAAATGCACCAGCTAATTCGCCTCACCATCCCCCTTATCTTCCTGGCGGCTCTTCTGTCGATCTCCGGTCCTGGCCAGTCTGGACGCCGCCAGAAGCGGGCTGAGAGTCAGCCGCCCGTCCAGGGCGTCAACCAGCCCGAGGCCCGCACCCAGCCCGAACCGACCATTACCCCCGAAGAGGAGCGTCCAAAGGAACAGGGGCCGGGGATCATTGTCATGACCGGCATGCCCGATGCCATGGTCCCCATCTTTTTTGCCGACATCGCTCGCCAGGGCTGCATCAACGAGTTTCGCACCATTCTCCGCGGCGCCCACGATATCCGCGAAGCGCGTAATCAGAATCGCACCGACGCCATCAAGGTCGCCCGGGAAGAGGACAAGTATTATGTGCTCTGGCTGGAGATCGAGTTCGACCGGCTGGGAACCTCGATGATGGGGGTCGATCTGCGCTACACGATCTATGAACCGCAGACGGCCAAGGTGGCCGGGGTCGGGAATGGTTTTCCCGTCCAGCCGACCTCCGGCTCACCGGTCCCGCCGCTTGGGGCCTCGCGACAGCAGATGCTGATCGACTGGGCGGCGCGCGACGTCGCGCGGCAGGTGGTCAAGCGGCTTGGATGGCGCCTGTAGCTTAATGTGAAGTGCCTGGAGATCGGCTGGAACAGGCGCCTCAAAGCGCAGTTTCTGCTTGGTCACGGGATGTTCCAGCGCCAGCTTCCACGCGTGAAGGGCCTGGCGCGTAAAATTGATCAGCGAATCGACCGGCATTCCGTCCCGGTACATCCGCTCGCCGATCAGGGGATGATGGTGCAGCTCCGCCTGGATGCGAATCTGGTTCCGTTTGCCGGTGACGAGGCGGATCTCGAGGAGCGAGGCCCGCTCGAAACGTTCGGCGACTCGCCAGTGGAGCGTTGCCGGTTTCGCCGGGGAGGTCTTGGCTGGCTTTCCGGTGCTGAGGGGTTTCTGGCGCAGTTCATCCTGGTCCCAGACCAGCATGTCGTGCCAGCTGCCCGCGTCCTCACGCGGGACTCCGCAGACATAGGCAAGGTAGATCCGCTCCGGTTGTCGGCGTTCGAATTGATCCTTCAGGCTCGACATCGCCGCCGGAGTCTTGGCGAAGACGACCAGGCCCGATGTGTCGCGATCGATTCGGTGGACCACCAGCAGCGTCACTTTGCGGGCGGAGCGGAGGTGGTTCTGGACCTGGTCGAAGAGCGATGGTTCGTCAGGCTGGGTCGCCAGCGGCACCGTCAGCAGGCCGGCCGGCTTGTTGATGACGATCAGCGACTGGTCTTCGTAAATGATGTGCAGCCCCGAGTCGTGGCGCTCAAAGTAGCGCTTGGTCGCACTGCCCGGTCGATCGTGCCAGACCCTGACCCGCTCGCCGGGGACGACCTTGCGTGAGCTGTCATTTGTCCCCTGCTCGAGATCGTCTACAAAGACCTTGCCGCGTTCGATCGCCTGGAGCGCCTTCGACCGTGAACCAAGTCGCTCCGGCGCCGCGAGCCATTTGTCGAGCCGCTGGTCGGCCTCTCCCGCCTGCACCTGCCATTCCTCACCTTGCTTCGTTTTCATAATAGTCGCATGATACATCCCTGCGCCCCATTACGAAACAACTATTCCAGCAATTCAACTTCTGAGGTTGCCGATGCGCGTCATCCTGATCACTGCTCTCACTGTCTCCCTCTTCCTGGCGACAATGCCAGTCGCGCCGGAGGTCCGCCGCCCCCAACTGCTTGGCGTCGCCAGGCTGACCCTCCGCGTGAGCGACCTCGCACGCTCGACGACCTTCTACCGTGACCTGCTCGGTCTCCGGGAGATCGGCACCAAAGGGGCATCCCGTCGGTTTCGCGTCAACGATCGGCAGTCGGTCGAACTCATTCCCGGACTGGATCCGGCGCAGGACCGGCTGATCAGCGTCACGCTCCAGACCGACCAGGTCGAGGGAATGCGTCGCTACCTTGCCGCGCGGGGATGGAAGGCGCCGGCCGCCAGCTCGGTCAACCAGTGGGGAGAGCGGTTCGTTCAGGTGGCCGATCCGGAAGGGCGTGGGTTGGAGTTGGTCGAACTTCCGGCGCCGCCGCGGACTGGGGGGACGGCTCCGCCGGTCCACCACCCCCCTCGCCAGATCTCCGAGCGCATCTTGCACGCCGGGATGATTGTCACAAAGGTTCCCGCCGCGCTCGACTTCTACGCTGGTCAGCTGGCTCTCCAGGAATTCTGGCGGGGCAGCGCCCGCGACTCGAAGTATCTATCCTGGATCAACATGCGCCTGCCCGAAAGTGGGGACTACCTCGAGCTGATGCTGTATGGCGAGGATCCACCGGGTGACCGGCGCGGCTCGGCCCACCACCTCTGTCTCGAGGTTCCGGACATCGAGACGGCGCGCACGGCCCTTGAGTCGAATCCGGGATTTGGAAGCTATAAACGCCCCATCGAGATCCGGGTTGGCGTCAATCGCCGTCGCCAGCTCAACCTCTTCGATCCGGATGGAACCCGCTCGGAGCTCATGGAGCCACGGACCATCGACGGCGTGCCGCCGGTATCGTCTACCAATCCTTATCCAACGTATCCTTGACTCATTCCTGAAGCCGGCCAGTTCAGATCAGGCTTCGCGTCCTCGATCGATCGACACCTCGCCGAGGATCTGTTGTCGCGGTTCAATGAAGAGCCAGCAGACGGCTCCGCCAAGATAGAGGAGGCTGCTCAGGTATAGTGGCGCCGACCAGCTCCCGTATCGCTGGACGAAGAGCGCGGTGATGATCGGACTCAACACTCCACCCAGCTGGCCTGCCGTGTTCATGCAGCCGCTCACAACGCCAGCGTTGCTCCCGGCAATGTCGCTGCACGTCCCCCAGCTTGCGCCAAGCAGAAAGTTGGAGAAGGCCAGCGCCAGCGAGATCAGGATCACTGCCAGCATATTGTTCGACGTTGCCGTCCCCGTTGCGAGCATAATCCCCGCCAGGAGCAGCGATCCGCCTCCGACTCCGCATCTTCCAATCCGCAGCCCATACCTCACCGACAGCCGGTCAGTCGTTACCCCGCCGAAGAAGTCGGCGACGACGCTCATCAACAGCGGCAATCCAGAGAAGATGCCCAGCTTGGTCGCCGTAAAACCACGCGCATTTTCAAGATAAGTAGGTAGCCAGGTGATGAAGAAATAGAAGCTGTAACTCTGCGTGAAATAGGCGCCACACAGCGCAATCAGGCTCCGGTTGGTCATTATCCGGCGCCATCCCGCTCTGTCGAGCCGCTGACTGACCTCGACGCCCCGCCCCTCCCGGATCTTTTCAAGCTCACCCGGTGTGACCGACCCATGCTCCTCTGGCTCATCCCGAAACCACCAGTACCAGGTCACGGCCCAGAGTAGTCCTGGAATCCCGAGGATCAGAAATACTGTTCGCCATCCCATCACCGTCAGCATCGCGGTCACCAGCAGTGGTGTCAGTCCACCTGCGAGGTGTGCGCCCATGAAGAATATTCCCTGTGCTGTCCCGCGCTCCTTCAATGGAAACCAGCGCGATATGGTCCGTGCCGCGTTTGGCCACGCCCCCGCTTCTCCACCGCCAAACAGAAACCTGACCAGCAGCAACGACCCATAGTTGAAGGCGCCGGCGGTCATCATCGTAAATGCCGACCACCAGACAACAATCCGTGTCAGCACACGTCGCGTGCCGATTCGGTCACCCCACCAGCCGGTTGGGATCTCGAACAACGCATAAGCAAGCGTGAAAGCGCTGAAGACAATACTCATCTCCACCTTGCTCAATCCAAGATCCCGCATCATCGCTGGTGCGGTAAGTGAGATACAGACTCGGTCAAGATAGGTGATCGCTGCCAGCAGCACCGCCAGCCCAAGTACACGGTAACGGATCTGTGACTCGCCTGGTTGCCGGGTTGCTTCGATTGTCCTGCCAGTCATATTACACCGATTATCAATGGTCATCGTTGATGCTCATTTCACTTCCTCGCCACTTCTACCCCTTTGGTTTGCGGACCCTTCCCGGCTGTGGCAAAAGCTTTCCGACCGTCGATCGTCGGACCGCCTCATGGGGGTTGAGCGTTGCTTCGATCCGTCGCAGCACCTCTTCCATTCCATAGTGGCAGTGTTCTCTCATCTTTCTGTCTGCCACTTCGACATCGCCGCTGTTGAGCGCCCTGATCAGATCCTGATGCCAGCGGCGGGGAAGTTCACGAAAATGGGTCGCGCTGTTGTAGTGCCAGTTGAAGATCAGAACATGGCTCTTTTCGATCGCCTCGACCAGCATCGGACAACCTGTGCACTCTGAAATTCTCCGGTGCAGCCGTTCGTGCTCGCTGAATGTCTCGAAGAGATCTTTGTCAGGATCGGCGTACATTGTGTCGACACGAATTGCAAACTCCGTCAACTCTCGTCTCTCCGCCTGACTCGCCTTCTCAGTGTAGAGTCGGGCCGACTGTGTCTCGAGCGCCTCTCTGATGACATAGTGCCCGCGGATATCCTGACTTGTCGGGACACGCACCCGCGTCCCCACTCGCGGCCGGCTCTCGACCAGGCCTTCCATCTCCAGACGCTGCAACGCTTCAGAGACTGGCAGCAGGCTCATGCCAAGCTGCTCTGCCAGACCACGCCGCGATAGCGCAACCCCAAGCCCCAGCTCTCCCTTCAGGATCGCGTTACGTATAGTTTCGTAGGCATGCTGAGCAAGGCTTCCCTGTATTTCGTCGATTTGAATTTTTTTCTTTGACATATCAGATTTAACCAAAATGCCTTGACAGCATAATACATTCTGAATAGTGTGACAACCTCACAACTGACATATCACTACATATCAATTTGCAGCACAACTGGTCAGTCAGTTCGGAAGGCGTTCGATCAGCACTTGAGCAGACAACCTTTGGAGGAGGACTAATGAAGTATCTTCGACAAGCAGCATTGGCCTTGGTTCTATTGTGGACTGGTATTGAGGGGCAGAACATCACCGGGACGATTCTTGGAACGGTAACTGACGGGCTTGGAGCCTTGATTCCCGGGGCGAGAGTCGTGATCGTCAATTCAGCGACCGGACAGGCGGTGACAGTAGTGTCTGACGGAAGCGGGAATTACCAGGTGCCGTTGTTGCCTCCGGGATCGTATCAGCTGCGAGTGACAGCCACGGGGTTCAAGGGCAGTCTGAGAGAGGGCGTTCGGTTGCGAGTGGAGGATAAGCTCCGGCTCGATTTTTCACTTGAGGCGGGGGCCGTAAGTGAGACGGTAACGGTGACTGGCACGCCGTTGATCGAATCAGAGACCTCATCGCTTGGGCTGGTGATTGAGGAGCAGAGCGTGAAGGAGTTGCCGATCCGCGGAAGAAACGTCTTCGATCTGGTGGGGTTGAGTCCGGGGGTACAGGTCAATCCTTTAGCGGTGGGGGTGGTCGCTTCGACAGGCGACAATGCCGCGCCATTGTTTGTGCTTTCCGATATTTCGATCAATGGTGGGCGAACGCGAACGAACGAGTATCTGCTCGACGGAGTGACGCTGGTACTGCCGGAGAACAACAACTATGCGATCTCACCGACTCCCGACGGGACGCGTGAATTCAAGGTGATCAGCAACAGTTACGGGCCGCAGTTTGGGCGCTCGGGCGGTGGGGTGGTCAATGTCGTGACGAAGTCAGGGACGAATGAATATCACGGGACGGCGTTCGAGCAGTTCCGCAATCAGATGTTTCGAGCCAACAACTACTTTGCCAATGCACGTGGGCAGAAGCGGGGTGTATTTCGATTTCATCAGTTTGGCGGAACCGTTGGCGGGCCGATCATCAAGGGGCGGACCTTCTTTTTTGCCGATTATCAGGGGCATCGTGAGTTGAATTATCTGGCCGGGCGGGCAATTACCCTTCCGACGGAAGCAGAACGGAGGGGGGATTTCCGCGGACTGGTCAACGCGAGTGGTCAAGCAGTGACACTGTACGATCCGTTTACAACCCGTCCCGCCGCGACGGGAACCGGTTCGGTGAGGGATCCACTGGCGTGTAATGGTGTGGCGAATGTGATCTGTTCGAATCGAATCGATCCGGTCGCTGCAAAGTTGATGTCGTTTCTCCCTCTTCCAAATCGAGCGGGTGAGGGGCCGGCACGGATCAATAATTTTGTCTTCGCCCCGGAGAACGAATTGTCGAGCAATCAATGGTCGGCAAGATTGGATCATCGTTTTTCAGATAGACACAATCTTTTTGGGCGTGTGACTCGGAATACTGGGTATAACAACAACACGGGGCCATATGGGAATGTCGCCGACAACGTGCTTGGAGCGATCCGCCACGGTGCGATAAATGTGGTTCTCAATGACACCCTGACCATAAGCTCCAGCCGCTTGTTGAGCACCAGGTTCGGATTTACACGACGCACTGAGAATCGGGCGCCGCTTTCAGCTGGGAAGGTCAAACTGACCTCGCTAGGGTTTCCGAGCTATATCGGGGCGGCCGTCCAGGATGAGATATTCCCGTCGATTGCGATTACCGGCTATGCCTCGCTCGGCTCGCCATCAGGGGATCGAATACGTCGTGCCAACGATATCTTTGCCTTTGTCGCCGATCTGACGGAGATACGCGGGCGGCACACGCTTAATCTGGGTGTGGATGGGCGATTGTATAATCAGACACCTTTCCAGGCCGGAGTACCTTCAGGAAGTTATTCATTCGGTTCCGGATTTACGCAGGGGCCGAATCCACAGACGGCGAGCCTCGCCGCGGGCAATGGGCTGGCGTCATTGCTGTTAGGGTACGGATCGGGAAGCATCAACGCGGTGCCTGCGCTCGCGATGAGAAATTACTATCTGGCATTCTATGCCAACGACGCGATCAGGTTGGGGCGTTTGACGCTCAATCTTGGAGTGAGATGGGATTACGAGCAGCCGCGAACGGAGCGTTACAATCGACTGGCAACCTTCGATTTTGACGCGCCATTTCCGATTCAGGTACAGGGGGGCCCAAATCTGAAAGGAGTTTTGACGCATGCCGGCAGGGATGGCGAGGCGCGGGGAAACTTTGATTCGGCGAAGCGCAATTTCGGTCCGCGGCTTGGCCTCGCGTATCGCGTCAACGAGAAGACGGCGGTGCGTGGTGGGTATGGTCTATTCTATCTGCCACGAATCGGGGCGACGAGCGCTGGGACGATTGGCGTTTCAGGGTTCGATCTGGTGACACCCTGGATATCGAGTGTCGATGGGATTACGGTGGCCAATCCACTGAGCAATCCATATCCGACAGGTCTGTTGATTGCTGACAATTCGATCGGCACCCGGACCCAGATTGGGCAGGGGCTGACGATTACGGATCGGAATAGCCGGACTGACGCATATGTTCAGCACTGGAATCTGGCGGTACAGCGCGAGTTGCCTGGATCGGTGATTGTCGAGCTGGCCTACGCTGGTAATCGCGGCGTGCGTTTGCCGGTGGCAATCCAGTTCAATCAACTTGATCCGAAGTTTCAGTCGCTGGGAAATGAGTTGGTCAGGTCGGTGCCCAATCCATTCTTTGGAATAGTCAGAACGGGAAGCCTCTCGACGCGGAATACGACCCAGGGCCAGTTGTTGCGGCCATTTCCGCAGTATGGCGGGATCTCCACTTTCCAGCAGAACGCGTCGTCATCGTTTTATCATTCGATGACCTTACTGGTTGAGAAGCGCTTTTCCAATAATTTCAATTTGCGGGTGGCGTATACGAACAGCAAGCTGATTGACGAGTCATCGGGACGTGTCTTCGGGGTGACGGCGTTTATTCCTCCGGTGCAGAATGCTTATGATTTGAAGGCAGAGCGGTCGCTTGGAGAGAGCGATGTTGCGCAGCGGCTGGTGGTTAGCCACACGGTCAACCTGCCTTTTGGCGGCAAAGAGCGCTGGTTTGGGAATAACTCCGGCACTCCGCGCGTCATTAGCGCGCTGCTGGGCGGATGGGCGCTCAATGGGGCATTGACGGTGCATAGCGGGTATCCGCTGGCACTGACATCAATCGGGAATTCCGGAATCTTCAACGCTGTTCTGAGGCCAAACAGTGCCGGGCGAACGGCGCGGCTTGACGGAAAGGTCCAGTCGCGATTAATGAAGTATTTCGATACGACGGCATTGACAGTGCCTGGCCCCTTCACGCTCGGAAATGTTTCGCGGACGTTGCCGGATGTCCGCGGACCGGGCAGGTTCAACTACGATCTGAATCTCTCAAAGCGTTTCGAGCTTACTGAGTCGATCGGGCTGCAGGTCAGGGCTGAAGCGTTCAATCTGACCAACACGCCCTATTTCGGAGCGCCGGGTTTACAGCTTGGTTCGACGACGTTTGGTGTCATCTCCAGTTCATCTGGCGAGCGGCAATTGCAGTTTAGTTTAAAGCTGATCTTCTAATTTCATGGCAAGAGTAATTCTATTAGGAAAGACGGCCTGTCTGAACGCTGGCCGGTTGTCACATCTGGTGAAAAGTCCAGAGTGGGAGTTGGTTGAGTTGCCGGATGAGGATGATGAAGCGGCCCTGCGGCGTGAGCTTCCGGGAGCGCGGGCACTGATCGGGCTTCGGTGGCGGAGTGACTGGAGGGAGTTGGCCGGAGACTTGAAGCTGGTGCAGGCGCTTGGCGCAGGTGTCGATGCCTATGAGGAAAAAGGGTTACCATTTGGTTGCGCACTTTGCAACGTATATGAGCACGGTGTGCCTGTCGCCGAGTATGTTGTTGGGATGATGGTTGCGTTGACGGTTCGGTTGACGTTGGCAGATGGCGGTTTGCGGCAGGGCGCGTGGGTGGGAAGCGGGCGGCTTGACGGGCAGACGCACGGTGAGTTGGCAGGGCGTTCAGTTGGATTGATCGGGTGGGGAAGTATCGGACGGGAGGTCGCACGTCGATTGCGGGCGTTCGATATGCGTATTCGCGCGGTTCGAGCCAATCCGCGCGTCGATGAGCCGGGTGATGTCGATTGGATTGGTGGTCCGGAGAGGCTCGATGAACTGCTCGGGGTGAGTGATTACGTCGTGGTCTGCTGTCCGCTGACGGAGTCGACCCG
>JBEAVZ010000484.1:0-3400 GCA_041160645.1 Acidobacteriota bacterium | reverse complement strand
GGAGGAGACCGGCACGACGCGCACGGTTCGCACCGGAGCGAATGGGGACTATGCCTTTACTCTCCTCGCGCCGGGAGCCTACCGGATCGAGATCGATCAGCCCGGCGGGAGTCAGTACGTCTACCGGACAGGGCTGTCGGTCAATCAGGATCTGCGGATCGATGTCGCCTTCAGCGGAGCTATCGCAAAGAGGACGGTCGAAGTGGTCGAGACCCTCACGCCGCTGAAGCGGGAGACGGCCGCGCAGAGTCTCCTGATCGACAATGCCCAGCTGACGGGATTGCCGCTCGACGGGCGAAACTTTCTCGAGCTGGCATTGCTGGCGCCCGGCGCGACGCCGGCGGCGCCTGGTTCGGCGGGTTCGGTGCGCGGTGATTTCACCTTCAATATCAACGGGGCGCGCGAGGATGCCAACAACTACCTCCTCGACGGAGTCTACAATGTCGATCCGAAGCTGAATACCTTCAGTGTTCGGCCGCCGGTCGATGCGGTGCGCGAGTTCCAGGTCCTGACCAGCGCCTACGATGCCTCGTTCGGACGGAGCGCCGGCGCGCAGGTCAATGTGGTGCTCAAGTCCGGAACCAACGCGCTGCACGGAAGCCTCTACCATTTTCTGCGCAATCAGGCACTCGATGCCCGAAACTACTTTGCTCCGGCTGGCGAGCCGGATCCGCGCTACCAGCGGAACCAGTTTGGGCTCGCCCTGGGCGGACCGGTGGTGCGTGACCGCACCTTCTTCTTTGGAGACTACGAGGGGACGCGGTTGCGTGAAGGGATCACCAGGCTCGCCAATGTCCCGACGGCCCAGGAGCGGGCTGGTGACTTTTCCGCCGGTCGGTTGGGCAAGCCAGTCGTGCCCGGAACGAACTTCCCGTTTCCCGGGGATGTTCTGCCAGCGCCATTCATCAATCCGATTGGAGCGCGAATTGCGGCCCTCTATCCACTGCCAAACCGCAATTCGCGGACCCAGAACTTTGTCTCATCGCCGGTCCAGCGGGATCGGAATGATCTCTTCGATCTGCGAATCGACCACCGGTGGAGTGACCGGGCGACGCTGACCGGACGCTACAGTTTTGCGGATCGGACGCTCTTTGAGCCATTCTCGGGAGTCACCCAGGTCCAGGTGCCGGGCTATGGCAATGACCTCTTCCGGCGGGGACAGAATCTGATGATCGGCGAGAACCGGGTCATCTCTTCACGGTTGGTCAATGATCTGCGGGTCGCCTTCAATCGGGTCGCCGGACAGGTGCTTCAGGAGAATGCCGGAGTGAGCGTCAACCGGGCGGTCGGGATGCCGGAGCTGTCGACCAATCCACGTGACTTTGGTCTCAGCTACATCACGCTGACTGGTTACTCGGCGCTTGGACACGAGTATAACAATCCGCAGCAGACGGTGACCAATGTCTACCAGTTGCTCGATACGGCAACGCTGGCCATCGACCGTCACCTGCTCAAGTTTGGCTTCGACATGCGGGCCGCCCAGCAGAATGGTTTTCGGAATGTTCAGTCGCGGGGATTTCTGACCTTCTCCGCCCAGGCGCCGGTGACCGGAGTGGCCCTGGCCGATCTGCTGCTCGGCGTGCCGGTCTTCGCGGGCGGGGCACGGCTCGACAATCACCAGCATCTGCGGACGGAGAGCTACAACCTCTTCATCAATGATAATCTCCGTCTCAGTTCGCGGCTGACCCTCTCGGCCGGGCTGCGGTATGAGTACAACTCGCCGGCCGTCGATGCGCAGGACCGGGCGAACCTCTTCAATCCGGCGACCGGAACACTGGGCAAGGTTGGCAGCGCGGGGATTCCGCGGGCTGGCTACCAGCCGGACCGGAACAATTTTGCCCCGCGGCTTGGGCTGGCCTGGACGATTGGCCAGACGGTGCTCCGCACCGGCTACGGGGTCTACTATGACCAGTCGCCGCTCGCTCCCGGCGAGGCGCTCTACTTCAACGCGCCCTACTTCACGCTCAACTACTACTTTCCACTGCCAGGGTTGCCGCTCGATCTCCGCAATCCGTTTCCAGGTGCATTCCCGGTCCAGCTGCCCAGTTCGGCCTTTGGCTTCGATCCGGGGTTGCGCACCGCCTATACCCAGCACTGGAACCTTAGTCTGCAGCGCGAGCTGGGTACGAACCGGGTCTTTGAGCTGGCCTATATTGGTTCGAAGGGGACGAAGCTGCTCGCGACCCGCGACCTCAACCAGCCGGCGCCGAGTCCGCGCCAGCCCAATCTGCGCCCGAACCCCCGCTTTGATGAGATCAGCCTCCAGGGTTCGATGGCCGATTCGAACTATCACGCGCTCCAGGCGACGCTGCAGCAGCGGTTGGCGGGCGGGCTCACCCTGCAGGCCTCCTACACCTGGTCGAAGTCGATCGACAATGCCTCGGGCATCTTTGCCTCGGCAGGCGATCCAAACTATCCGCAGGACAGCTGGAACCTCCGTGCCGAGCGGGGGCGTTCGAACTTCGATATCCCCCATCGCTTCACTGCCGGCTACACGTGGGATCTTCCGTTTGGAAAGGGAAGGCGCTGGTTGACGGAGGGGCTGGCGGCGGCCATCCTCGGCGGCTGGCAGACGGATGGGATCGTCGTTCTGCAGAGTGGACGCCCCTTCACGGTGGCGCTCTTCCCCGAGTTCGACAACAGCAACACGGGGCGGACCAATCTTGGGTTTGGCGCGAACGACCGGCCCAACCTGATTGGGAACGCCGCGCTCGCCAGTCCGACTCCCGAGCGCTGGTTCAATCCGGCGGCCTTTGCGGTTCCGGCCTATGGCAGCTTTGGGAATGCCGGGCGGAATATCGTCAGCGGACCGGGGTTCCGGAACGTCAACGCTTCGCTGCGGCGGAGTGTCGCGCTGACCGAGGGGATGACGCTGCAGTTGCGCGCTGAGTTCTTCAATCTCTTCAACCAGGTCAACCTTGGGCTACCGGACAACTTCATTGGATCGCCGTCGTTTGGCAGCGTCCGGACAGCCGAGAGTCCGCGCCGGATCCAGTTTGGAGTCAAGTTGGTCTTTTAAGAGGACTGGTAGGACTGGTCGGACCAGTGGGACAAGTGGGACCAGTGGGACAAGTGGGACAAGTGGGACCAGTGGGACCAGTAGGACCAGTGGGACCAGTGGGACCAGTGGGACAAGTGGGACCAGTGGGACCAGTAGGACCGATCAGATCGATCTGAGAATAAATCCTATTGGTCCCATTAGTCCTATCGGTCCTATCATTCCTGGACCCGATCTCTTACTTGTCAGGCGAGTCCATAATGCGATGACTGGCAACCGCAGGCAGCCATTGCCTTTTAGCCGACTATTTCTTATCCTGCCGCGCAGCGGAGATGAGTCTCCGTGCATACTCCACAAATCCTGAAACCTACAAACCGGAGGACCGCAATGTCAGAAAATCCA
>JBEAVZ010000482.1:0-3629 GCA_041160645.1 Acidobacteriota bacterium | reverse complement strand
GGTCGATCCGTGGCAGAAGGTGCTGCTCGATGCCAATCTGACCAACAACACCTGGACGAGGGCCTCCGGCCTTGCTCCGGCGACCCGTTGGGCGAGCGGGGCACTCTTCTGGCTCGAGCTTCTGTTGCAGTTCTTCATTGCTGTCTAGGCCCAAGCGGAGGGAGGCTTAAGATGTTCAAATCATTCTACGTGGGTCTTCTCCATTCTCTGCAGCAGTGGAGAATGGCGCTGCTCATGCTGCTGACCTGCCTGCTGCTGGCGCTTCCGCTGGTCTGGCCGATCTTTTTACTGATCCTCGACACGACCCGGGCGACCGGGGTGGCCGAACGATTGATGGCCGATCAGCTCGACCTGCTCTGGCTGATCGACCTGGTCAATGGGCGAATCGACGGCCATTCCCTCGCAACGACCGGCGCGAATCTGCTCTTTGGGCTGCTGACGATCGGTCTGCTCTACTCGCTTCTCCACACCCTGCTCACTGGCGGCATGATCAGCGTCCTCATCGCCAACGACCGGCGGTTCCGGATGTGGGACTTCTGGGCTGGATCGGGGCTCTACTTTGGCCGCTTCTTCCGGCTTATGATCATTTCGCGACTCATCCAGGGGCTCTGTCTGATCGGCCTCGTTCTCTGGTTGGGGCGGCTGGAGCGGCGCGATCAGGCGGCCAGCGCCTACTCTGAAGTGGTGCGTCAGGAGTGGGCCACGGTGATCGTCGTCTTTCTCGTCCTCTCCCTGCTCTCCATGGTGTTTGACTATGCGCGGATCCGGACGGTCAGCCACAATGCGACCGGGATGATTCGCGAGACGGTGCGGGCCTTCTGGTTCACCCTTCGCCATCTGTTTCCCGCCACCATCCTCTTCTCTTTGATTGGCGTCGTCGGGCTGGCGATCCTGGCAGGTCTGGTCTGGTGGCGAGGATTGATTGGACAGAGCGGGATGGGCGGGGTCCTCGGCGCGTTTCTGGTTGGTCAGCTGGCGATGGGCGTCCGGTTCTGGCACCGGATCTGGTTCCACGCCTCACAGATCGAGTACTACCACCGCACCACTGCGCCCGAGATGATCGTGGCGGAGAGCCTGCCGCCGGACGCTGAGGTGGCGCCGACGCCAGGCTCTTCGCCAGATGATGATGTCGAGACCGAGATCACCCGCTGGTGACGGGGTGCCCCCGCGCTCCTCAGGACTGGGTCACATAGTTGACGAGCGTCCCAATCGGTTCAATCGTGATCCTGATCTCATCATCGACCTCGAGGGTGAACTCGTCGGGAGGCACGATCCCGGTGCCGGTCAGCAGAAAACAGCCGTGCGGGAACTGATCCTCGCGGAAGAGGTAGTCGACCAACTCCTGCAAGCCACGCTTGAGGCTGGTCAGTTCCGTCGCTCCACGGAAGACCTGCTGGCCCTGGCGGTTGATCTCAAGCACGATCTCCGTCTCCAGCGGGATCGGCTGGTCGCTGACGAGAATGCCCGGCCCAAGTCCGCAGCAGGCGCTGTAGACCTTCGCCTGTGGCAGATAGAGCGGATTCTCACCCTCGATATCCCGTGAACTCATATCATTGCCGATCGTGTAGCCGATGATCCGTCCATGAGAGTTGAGCACGAGGGTCAGCTCCGGCTCCGGCACATTCCATTTCGAATCGCGGCGAATGCGCACTTTCTGGCCATTGCCAACGACCCGGCTAGGGGAGGCCTTGAAGAAGAGCTCCGGGCGGGGGGCATTGTAGACCCGATCATAGAAGTCACCACCACCGGCATCCTTCGATTCATCCATCCGCGCGGTGCGGCTGCGAAAGTAGGTCACACCAGCCGCCCAGACTTCCTGGCTGGCGATCGGGGCCAGCGCCTGGGTCAGCGGATCGAACTTCGTCATCCGTTGGCCACGTCGCGAGAGACTGGTCAGGACCAGCTCGAGATCACTGCGGTTGAGCAGCACATCCCAGTCGGTTTCGGGAAGAAGATAGAACTCGTTGCGGTCCTCGATCACCGGACCCTGCTGTGTCTTGTATAGTTTCATAGTCTGAACCTGCATCCTGTCCTGGAGATTTGAAGCGTAAGATTCGTGAAATCCGGAGAAAAATACCATGGAAGGCCATGGATGCAAAGGATTGTCATCGTCCCACTGCCGGTAGTGGAAGCGGAGAGTGATTTCACTTTGGCGAACCTGATGCGTTTGCTATGATCCGGGTACTTTCGATCCATTAAAGATTTGGTGAAGCAGCAAGGGGAGGTTGTTGATGAGCAGATTCAAGATGTGGCGGCACCTCTATTGGCTGGCCGTAATTATTCTGACCCTGGCTGGACTGGCCAGCTCCGGGCTCGACCGGTCGCAGGCGGCGCCGGGGACGGTCACCTTTACACGTGATGTCGCGCCGATCCTCTATTCGAGCTGTGTCGAATGCCACCGGCCGGGTGAGCTGGCTCCGATGTCGCTCCTCACCTACAAAGAGGTCCGTCCCTGGGCGCGTTCGATTCGCGACAAGGTGCTGACGCGCGAGATGCCGCCGTGGTATGCCGATCCGAATCACGGTGAGTTTCTCAACGATACTCGCCTCAGCGCGGCCCAGGTCGAGACGATCCGCAAGTGGGTCGATCAGGGAGCGCGCGAGGGCGATCCGCGTGATCTCCCCGTGCCGCCAAAGTTTTCCACCGGGGAGTGGAAGAATGGGCAGCCCGACGTTGTTCTCTCGATGACTGAGGCCGCCGAGATTCCCGCGGAGGGGACGGTGCCCTACCGCTACTTTGCGGTTCCCACCAACTTTACCGAGGACAAGTATATCCAGTACGCGGAGATCAGGCGGGGGGCGCCGAGTGTCGTCCACCACGTGATCATCAATGTCCGCGAACCGGAACAGGGGCTGCTGCCCGCCGCGGGCGAGATCAGGCTCGACCGGGTGCGCGGGATCAATCCGGAAAATCCGTCGGCGCCGCGGACTTCGCGCCGGGCCGCCAGTCCGGATGGGATGCTGATTGGCTGGGCGCCGGGAATGAGCCCTCTCAAGCTGCGCCCGGGGCAGGCCAAGCTGATCCGCAAGGGATCGGTGCTCATCTTCCAGATGCACTACACTACCAATGGCGAAGCGGCCCGCGACATCACCCGCGTCGGCCTCTGGTTTGCCAAGGGGCCGGTCGAGAAGCAGGTGATCACCCGGGGCATCATGGTCGATCCGCGCAACTTCGCCATCCCCGCCGGTGAACCAAACTATGAGGCGCGGTCGAGCTACACCTTCGCCGAAGACGCCCACGTCCATATGTTGATGCCCCATATGCACGTCCGTGGAAAAGACTTCGAGTATAAGCTGATCTACCCGGATGGAAGCGCGAAGATTCTGCTGCGCGTTCCCAGGTACGACTTCAACTGGCAGTTGATCTACCGGGTCATGGAGCCGATTGCGATCCCGAAAGGAAGTCGGATCGAGTGCGTGGCCCATTACGACAATTCGACCCGGAATAAGTTCAATCCCGATCCTACCCAGGTCGTGCGCTGGGGTGATCAGACCTGGGAAGAGATGATGATTGGCTGGATCGACTACACGGTCGACGGGCAGCGGCTCGCGCTCCGCCAGTAGTCTGCCCGGTTGCCGCTCACGCCGGGCAGTGCGGTGTCAGGGGGGGGCCACCAATGATGTTAGGGG
>JBEAVZ010000467.1:0-6730 GCA_041160645.1 Acidobacteriota bacterium | reverse complement strand
GATCATCGACATAGTCATGCTCATAGGCGAGGAAGAGGCGACCCCCCAGACTGCCCCACTGCGCCCGGGGGAGCCCCAGCACGAGCCCCGGATTGAGGTTGAAGAAGGGAATCCGCCGCCCCCGTTTTGGATCGGCATTGCGAAAGAATCCGTTCCCGTTCAACCGCGCATCGCGATAGTAATGAAAGACCTCGCCGTGGAGCCGCTGCGTGCCCTCGCGCAGCCGCAGGTTGATCCGCCCCCCGGAGGCCCGCCCGTACTCCGCCGAGAACTGGTTGGTGATCACCTGCAGCTCCTCGACCCCCGCCAAGACCGGCACGACCCGCTCGCGACCCTCCCGATCGTCGTTGTTGTCGAGCCCCTCGATCGTCACATTGTTCGAATATGGTGTGCCACCCGCCAGGGAGAGGATGCCGTTCTCGACCGGCGGCCGCCGATAGCTCGCCTCCCGATCCCCCTCCGCCAGCTCGTGGTCACTCAGGCCGGGAAGGGCGACTCCGGGAAGCGTCAGCGCCAGGTCGAGCACATTCCGACTCTCGACCGGCAGCTGCTCGAGCTCCGCACGCCCAAGCGTCGTGCCGAGGACGGTCCGCTGCGGATCGACCCGGATCGGTCCCTCGCGCCCCGAGACTGGCATCGTCGCGGTGATCCGCCCCGGTCCAAGCTTGAAATCGAAGCGGATCGTCTCTCCACTGAGGCCGTTGATTGGACGGGTGCTGGCTGGCTCGAATCCGCGCGCCTCCGCCCGCAGTTCATAGAGCCCCGGCGCCAGGTTGACCAGCCGATACTCGCCCCGCTCGTCCGAGATGACCACCTGCGTGAGGCCGCTCTCGACTCGCCGCGCCACGATCTGCGCGCCAACGACCGCCCGCCCCGCCAGATCGACGACCTTCCCGCGGAAGGCGACCCGGTCAAGATCATCAAAAAACACGCTGAGAAGAATGAAAAGAAACGTGAAGTACGCCATCACTCTCTACCTCCATCGGTTTGAGGCAGAGCGGCCGGGGTGGCCTTCGCTGGCTGAGCAACCGCGCCAATATTAGGCCATCTCTTTTCGCAGATTCAAGGGATTTCGTGGTGATCAGAGGTGCCGCGCGCCCGTCAGCATTCAGGCGCCAGGCCGCTCCCCGCCCGCCGGAGACGATTGTCAAAACTTTTCAGCCGGTGTCACAAAATATTGACAGTCAATGGACATGGGGAGATAATCCGACTCGCCTTGGGAACTTTCAATCTCCCGGGGACGCAATTATTCAGATTTATCAGCAATACAAAAATCAGATAAGCAGGCCTGTTTTGGCTACCGCCAGCCAGGTGAACTGACGGAGAAATGGCAGGGGAGTAGATTGGCGCCGCTGGCTGTCCGCATCGACAGGATCGGTGTCGTCCGCCTGGCCTGGGCTTCACTAGGAATTGGTCATCGCATGAGAGTCAGCCTGAGTGCCTGCCTGAGAGTATCGAGGAGACTCCTGCTGGTTGCGGCACTCATCTCCGGCCAGGTCATCTGCATCGTTGAACCACCGCGGAGTGAGGCGGTCGAGACCATCCGGAAGCGGCGGCGGATCCGCCTGAGCGATCTCGAACCGGGTCTGAGCCGCACCATCGAACTCCGTCCCACGTTCAGGTCGGAAATCGAGCTGCAGCAGTACCTCGACGAACTGGAGCGTTCAACGGCGAAGCGCATCAGTGAGGGTGAATTTGAACACCTCATCTACTATCTGCTTCAGTCGCGGTATTTCACTTCACTGGAACCGATTGAGCCGGCCTTGAGCGCCCGGGAACTCTTTGAATCGCTCGCGCCTGCCGCGCGGGAGCTTCTGCTCAATTCCGGAGACCCGCTCCGCGGCGAAGCCGATCGCGCACAAGCTGCTGAGCTGGCCCGGATCAGACTGCCGGACGCCGTCCGTCAGCGCTTCGCCGCCTTTCTGAAGGCCTCCCCGCGGCCTGACCCTTCGGCGATGCGATCCGCTGGCCAGTCCGAGCGGTGGCGTTATTTCTCAAAACTGATCAGGACCGGATCGCTGGCGCCGGCGGAACTGTTGCGAACAGAGTATCTGCGAACCATGCGCTTTCTCTATCGCAAAGAGTTCCTTTCGCTTCAGGTCGCCCGCGACGCGCAGGCGGAGTACATTTCCGGACTCTACCGCACCAGAGCCCACAGCACCGATACCCAGATCGAGGCTGGTTTCGGAGTCGACACCGCGCTGGCCCTGATCAGGCAGGTTGAAAAAGAACGGCGCTTCGCGCGGGTTCTGATCGTCGGTCCGGGCCAGGATCTCGCGCCCCGCACCGGTCTGCTTGATCACCTTGCGCCGCAGTCGTTTCAGCCCTTCACGCTGCTCGACTCGCTGCGGCGGCACGGAATGGACGATCCACGTGGCCTCGAGGTTCATTGCATCGATATCAACCCGCGGGTTATTGCCCATCTCGACGGGCTGGCGGGACGATCAGTCCGCCTCGATCTGGTCTCGGGGCTGACCACGCGCCTTGGCTGGAGATTCTCCGAGGACTTTCAGGACTACTTTCTCCATCTCGGTCGGCATCTCGGTCGATTGGCGGGGCCGGTTGTCGAACGGCGGACGCTGCCGCTTCTGGAAGGGCATCTGACCCGCCAGGTTGAGGTGCCGCCGGCGCTGACCAAGCGCCTCACCGCCGCACGGTTGAATATCATCGCCGAGCGTTATGAGCCCCGATCAGCGTCCGGTCAGGCTGTTGATCAGCCGTTTGATCTTGTAGTCGTGACCAACGTCTTTCCGTATTTTGAAGTTGGGCGCGAGTTGCCGCTGGCCATCGCGAATCTTGCGGCGATGATGAGCGCCGACGGCTGGCTCGTCCACAACGAATTTTCGATCATTGGCCATTCCGTTTTCAATGCGGTCAACCTGCCGGTCAGGCAGCTCCGCACTCTGATGATCGCCAATGGCCAGAATGGACCGCTTTACGATGGAGTGGTCATTCATCGCAAGACGTAGAGCTTGGGACTCTGCGGAATTACTTTGATTTAATCTACGAGGAGATCAGTACAAAATGATGAGGCGTTTAATCATCAGTCTGCTCTGTCTGCTGGTGGTTGCCGTGCCATCCTTTGCCCAGGAGTTTCGGGCGACGGTCAACGGGCGGGTAACCGACGCGGCTGACGCAGCAATTTCAAATGCCACAGTCACGGTCCGGAATCTGGCGACTAATGAAGTGGCTGTTGTCACCACCAACACCGAAGGGGCCTACAACGTCCCGTTTCTCAAGCCGGGAGTCTACTCGATCTCATACGAGGCGAATGGATTCAAGAAGGTCGTTCGCAACCAGCAGGAGCTGCAAGTCGGCCAGAGTGCGACGATCAACGTCATCCTCGAGGTTGGTGCGGCGACGGAGACGGTGACGATTACCGCTGATGCCCCGCTGCTCGAAGAGGCGAAGGCCGATCGCGGCAACGTCATCGAGAACCGCCGGGTGGTCGAACTCCCGCTCAACGCCCGTAACCCGTTTATGCTCGCGACACTGACCCCGGGCATCACCTTCAATGGTCCGGCGATCTACCAGCGCCCATTCGACAACGGCGCCATCGCCGACTGGTCGATCAACGGCGGACTCAATCGCAGCAACGAGTTTCTGCTCGACGGAGCGCCGAACAACTCGATCCAGGGCGGCAACAACATCGCTTACGTGCCGCCGGTCGACGCCGTTGGCGAGTTCAAGATCATCACCAACTCGTATGACGCCCAGTATGGCCGCACCGCCGGCGGCGTGGTCAACGTGCAGATCAAGTCGGGTGGCAACGAGTTCCACGGATCGATCTATGAGTTCTACCGCCGTAACTGGCTCGATTCGAACTATCTCTTCTCCAACTTCCGCAATCTGCCGGCCGGACGTTTCCGCCGTGCCGACGGGACGCTCGAGAAGGCCGAACACTTTCTCGACCAGTATGGCGGAGTGATCTCCGGGCCGGTCCGCCTGCCGAAGAAGCTCTTCCACAAGCTGGGCTACGACGGACGCGACAAGACCTTCTTCCTCTTCAACTATGAGGGGTATCGCGAAGGAACTCCGAATCCACAGGTGATCACCGTCCCGACCGATGCCTTCCGCAATGGCGACTTCAGCCAGTACCGGACCGCCGGCGGACAGTTGATCCAGATCTTCGATCCGGCGACCGGCCGCGACGTCAACGGTGTCTGGACCCGTGATCCATTCCCGGGCAACATCATCCCGGCCAACCGGATCAGCCCGATCGCTTCCAGGCTCCTCGCGCTCTATCCGAAGGCCAACACCGTCACGCCGGGCGGTGATCCGTGGCGCAACAACTTCGCCGACATCCCCAACATTGCCAATGACAAGTTCAAGAACTGGATCTTCAAGATCGACCAGAATATCGGCGATAAGGACAAGATCTTCTTCCGTTATGGCTACAACAACCGTGCCGAGATCCGCTGGACCAACGGCATCAACCAGGGCGCGGCGCAGGATGGCCAGCTGCCGCTCAACCGTGTCAACTACACGGGTGTCGCTGACTGGGTGCGGACCTTCAACAGCACGACGGTCTTCAACCTGCGTGTTTCGGGCAACCGCTACATCGAAGAGGCCCGTTTCCAGGATGGACTGGGCTACGATATCACCCAGCTCGGCTTCGCCTCGGGTCTCTCGAGTCAGTTCCCGGTTCCGATGTTCCCGCGTTTCGAACTGTCGGACAACATCCAGCTTGGACGGGGTAGTTTTGCACGTGAGGTGACCAACGTCTACAGCATCCAGCCGAACCTTTCGATGGTTCTTGGCTCCCACACGATCCGCGTTGGTCTGGACTACCGCCTCCAGCAGTATGCCCGCCAGGCTGCTGGAAATGGAGGAATGCGCCTGACCTTCGACCGCACCTTCACCCAGAAGGACTTCAACCGCAGCGATCCATTGAGCGGCAGCGCGGTCGCGGCCATGCTTCTCGGTGCGCCGAGCGGCGGCAACGTCGACAACAACGTCTTCCCGATCTACATGGCCAAGTACTATGCCCCGTGGATTCAGGAGGACTGGAAGGTCACCCGCAAGCTGACGATCAATCTCGGTTTCCGCTGGGACGTCAACCTGCCCGGTATCGAGCGTTATAACCGGATCAACTATGGCTTTGACATCGGCGCGGTCAATCCGGCCAATTCACGGATCAACACGGCGCTGCTCATCAACGGTCTGACGCGCATCAATGGCGGACTCGGCTTTGCCGAGGAGGGCCAGGCGGCCGTCCGACCCGACTGGGACAACATCCAGCCGCGCTTCGGCTTCGCCTACTCGGTCAACCAGAAGACGGTCGTTCGTGGCGGCTATGGTCGCTACTACGTCAATCCGGTCGGCGCGCCCGGCTACCCGAACAATGGCTTCTCGATCCAGACGCCGTTCGTCGCCTCGACGGACAGCAACCGGACCCCGATTGCCAATTCACTCGCCAATCCTTTTCCGGCGGGAGTCCTCAAGCCAGCAGGCAGTCGCCTCGGCCTCGAGACCTTCCTCGGGCTTGGTTTCAGCTACTCCAACCCGCTCTTTGTGGTGCCGAAAGTCGATAACTATTCGCTCGGTATCCAGCGCCAGCTGCCGTGGAATATCGCGGCCGAGCTCAGCTACGTTGGCAGCCGGACCTACGATGCGCAGTCCCAGTTCAACGGCATCAACGAGCCGAGCCTGGCCTTCCGCGACCAGTGCGACATCACCAAGGGCGGCAATCGCGCCATCTGTGACCAGCTCCTGCCCAATCCGTTCCGCGGGGTGGCCGGCTTCAGTGGCGGCCGTTTCAGCAATGCCTCACTGAGCCGCTATGAGCTGATGCGCCCCTTCCCGCATTTCGGAGCGATCAGCGAGCTCGAGCGGAACGAAGGCCAGGTCTGGTACAACTCTGTCCAGCTGCTGGTCAACAAGCGCCTCTCGAATGGTCTCTCATTGAGCGGCACCTACACCTTCTCAAAGACGATCGAGGAGGCGATTCAGCAGCCGGGACAGCAGGACAGCACCTCGTCCTATATCGATGACGTGGCGCGGATCAAGAACCGCAGCCTCGCCTTCTCGGATCGCCCGCATCGCTTCACGATGTCGGGAGTCTGGGAGCTTCCGTTCGGGCGGGGACGCAAGTTTGCCGGCAATGCCAACAAGCTGGTCGATCTGATTGCTGGCGGCTGGCAGGCGGCGGGAATGTACATCTACAATTCCGGCCGTCCGTGGCAGCTTCCGGCGAACGTCGATATCGTCGATCCGAACTACTGGAAGGTCGACAGGAAGCGCATGGTCAATGGCGCCGAGTGGATCCAGGGCGTTCGTCCGTGCGTCGCGCAGTACGGGCGTAATTCGGACGGGACCTACAAGCGGGATGCCGCTGGTCGTCTCGTGCCGGAGCTGCTGACCTTCTCGACCAATGCCGGCTGCACCGCGCCGTCATTCATCATCCGTGAGCCTTACACCACGCGGACGACGGCGATTCGTGACTCGATCGTTCGCCGTCCGGCCTATCACCAGCTGGACATCAACTTCTCGAAGACCTTCCGGATCACCGAGCGGTTCCGCTTCCAGTTCCGGGCCGAGGCCTACAACCTGACCAACACGCCGATGTACGACGAGCGTGCCTACAACACGACGCCGAACGATCCGGAGTTCGGTGCCATCAACAAGAACAACATCCGGCAGTCGAACTTCCCGCGATTCTGGCAACTTGGCTTCAAGTTCCTTTTCTAGGGAGATCTGAGACTGTCAGATCATGCAAGGGGAATGGAGA
>JBEAVZ010000453.1:0-7179 GCA_041160645.1 Acidobacteriota bacterium | reverse complement strand
CCGTTCGACTCCGGCGATCTCCGCGCGCAGATAGTTTCTGGAGACCGGGGGCATGGTGGCGGTATCAAAGACGCGCAGGCTCTTCTCATCCTCATCACGCTGGATGCCGGTGACCGACGCCCCCGACTTCAGCCGCAGCGTAATCCGCGCATGCTGCCCATCGGCGGCCGGCGCAGGGGCAAGAAGCCGGCGCAGAAGCGTCGCCGGGGGCTCGCCGCTGAGCCGACTGAGGTCGGACGCCACCTTGCCGCCCCGTCCGTGGAGGGTGTGGCAGACCCGGCAATTGGCCAGATTGGCGGGATCGAAGAAGATCTCCTCACCTGACTGCCAGTTGCCGGTCAGGCCGAGGCGCCCCGACGCTCCACTGGCCGGCAATGACCCGGCGAGTGCGGATGGCGCAGATAGCGTGGCAGGTGGGGTAACGACGGGCGTTCCGGTCGCGCCCGCCCCGGCCCGGGCCGGGGCAAAATGGGGATCGACCCGGTCGGACGGAACCTCACGGTTGACCGAGAGCAGGAAGGCGACCAGCTGGGCGATCTGATCACGACTCAACCCTTTGCCAAAGGCCGGCATCGCTGTGCCGGGAATCCCGGCGGTGATCACCTGAGTCAGCCGA
Source organism: Acidobacteriota bacterium (assembly GCA_041160645.1). GTDB lineage: Bacteria > Acidobacteriota > Blastocatellia > RBC074 > RBC074 > CAIOZW01. Next base: position 6,563 of record JBEAVZ010000453.1, on the reverse strand, counting down.
TCGGCCGAGAAGTCTCGATTGCGAAGTCGTGGCGCTGTCCCCCCCGCACCGTCAGTGCCGTGGCAATAGGCCATCCCACAGGAACCGGCGAAGACACGGCGACCAGCGGCAACCTGTTCCGGCGGGGAGGGTTCCTGGCCAACACTCGACCTGACGCTCCGGACACTCTGCCCGCAGAGCGCGAGCGCGGCCAGCGCCAGCAGACCGCGCCTGAATCTCTTCCGATCAATGACACTTCTCATTGGGAACCTCTCCGGCGACTACTTCTGGGGTAAGGCGAAGACGACGAGGGTCGAGGCCTTCTCGGGAAAGTTCTTCTCGGCCTCGGGCCAGATGACCGGCGTCAATCCGCCAACCAGCGAACCCATTCCCGTCGGCACGGCGACATACTGACGTCCATTGACGGCGTAAGTAACCGGTGATCCGGTGACGCTCGCGCCGGTATTGAAACTCCACAGCTTCTTTCCCGTTGTGGCGTCGAGGGCAAAGGCCTCCCCCATCACATCGCCGGAGAAGAGCAGATCTCCACCCGTCGAAAGGAGCGAGGCGACATTGAGGTAACGGGTCTGGTACCGCCATTTCCGCTCACCGGTCAGTGGATCGTAGCCGTCAATGTGGCCGTAGGCCGACTTGCCCTGCGGGGGGACGAAGGTCATCGACCCGCCAAAGAGCGGCTGCCCCTCCTTCGGCTCCATCTTCTGCGGCTTGATCACATTGCAGATCTCCCAGCCGATGTTGTACCAGAGGCGCGTCCGCGGACTGTAACTGGAGTGATCCCAGTTGCGGCCACCAGCGGCGCTCGGACAGACGTAGGTCTCCTTGTCGGGAGGGACCGGCTGCATCCCCACCGGGCGGCCCTGGGCATCAACCCCCTTGAGCCAGGTCAGAAGATCGACGTGCGGGTAGGCGTTGAGATACTTGCCAGTCTCCCGATCGAGCACCCAGGTGTAACCACCTTTGTTGGCGTGGACAAGCAGCCGCTGCTTCTTCCCTGCCTTGTCACCCGGCTTGACATAGTCGATCAGGACGCATTCATAGGCGGAATCGAAGTCGTACATGTCGTGCGGCACCTCCTGGTAGTGCCACTTCAGGCGACCGGTATCCGGATCGAGCGCGATGATCGAGTTAGAGTAGAGGTTATCTCCCTTGCGATACTCGTCATAGAAGTCGGACGAGGGGTTCCCCACCCCCCAGTAGAGGAGGTTCAGTTCCGGATCGTAGGAGCCGACAAGCCAGGTCGGGGCCCCGCCATACTTGAGCATCCGCGGATCCCATGTCTCCGCCCCCGGTTCGCCCGGCGCCGGTATCGTATAGAAACGCCAGAGATGCTTACCTGTCGCCGCATCGAAGGCGTTCAGGTAACCACGGTGGGCATGCTCGCCGCCTGTCACCCCGACCACCACCTTGTCGCGGACAATCAGTGGAGCCGAGGTGATGTTGCATCCACACTGGCGCACATCCTCCACTTCGATCTGCCAGAGTTCGCGTCCGGTCTTCGCGTCGAGGGCGACGACGTGATTGTCGATCGTCCCGAAGTAGACCCGGCCGTGGCCAATCGCCAGCCCCCGCGAGCCAACCTGGTAGGGGAACGAGAGATTGGGCAACTTGTAATAGTACCGCCAGAGAATCTCCCCCGTCGCCGCGTTGAGCGCGAAGACGCGATTCATTGGCCCCATCAGGTACATCACCCCATCCGCGACCAGCGGCGTCGCGTTCAATCCGCCCCGCAACTCCCCGGTCGGAAAGATCCAGGCTGGGACGAGCTGGCCGACGTTCCCCCGGTTGATCTGGTCGAGTGAGCTGAAACGGTGCGCGCTGTAATTGCCACCGTAGCTGAGCCAGTTCTGTGGCTCACGATCCGAGTTGATCAGCCGCTCCCAGGTGACCTCCTGGCCCTTGACTGGTCCGACGAGCAACAGAACCAGCAGAAAGATCCAACCCGTCTCTCTTTTCATCACTCCGATCCTCAAGTTTTGTCTGGCACTAACCTTCACGGTCACCCCCTTGGTCACCGCCTCACGCATTCAGCGGATCTCCGGCGCTGACTACTTCACGGCAACCTGGCGGTGCGGCTGGGCACGATAATGCTCAGCCAGCAGGTCGACTCCAAAGTCGCCATTGAAGTCGCGCCAGACCGAGTGGATATGATTGGCGTTGTTCTGAGTATCGTCGTACTCGATGAGGAAGGTCGGGCCCTGGATGCGGTAGTAGTGGTAGTCGCCGCGATTGATGCCGCCAGCCCAGGCAAAGGTGATCTTCTGGAGACCACCGGCATTCAACTTCGTCCGGCGCGCGGTGGCGACCTCCTCAGGCATGCGGGCAAGGTAGACGTCGATCAGCTTCATCAACTGTTTCCGCTGCGCGGCGGTCATAGCGGCGGCAGCCAGCCCCTCCGGCTTGAGCGGATCGACCTTGCGGTTGTTCATGGTCAGAATGTCGGCCGGCGCCTTCTCCTGGTAGATCGCCACGGCCTTCTGCTTCTCGTCGAGCGTCTGGACAAGGGCGCGGGCCTCATCCTCCTCGCCGGCAAGGGTGCGCAGCCCCTTGTGCGGCCCCTCGCGCACCTCGGCCGGATTGGAGCCCATGAAGAGCGGCGCGGACGCCACCAGTTCGCCTCCGACGACCGTCACGTTGACCGAGAGGTGATGCCCCTCGAAACGCCAGCCCCAGGGGCTCTTCGGTGAGGGGGTGCCGAAGATCGATACATAGTAGAGTTCCGGATCGCGCGGATGGATGCGCTTGGCCCCCTCGAGCTCAAAGAGCACCGGCTCGAGACTGATGATCGTCGTCGCCTTCTGGTATCCGGCGACTCCGAGCCCGGTGCGCAGGAAGTCCATCGCCAGCTTCCGCTGCTTCTCATCGAGATCCTTCAGTGGGACACCGAAGCGGGTGCGCGGAACAAAGAAGAAGTCCTTGCGCTGCTCGTCCTCGAAACGGAAGAGCGCCTTCGTCCGTTGATCGGCGTTGAGCGAGGCGATGAAGGCATTGGCGCTCGACGCCATCGCCACTGCCGCCCGCTGCCTGACGATGGCGCGACTCACCCCATATCCAAGCAAGACCACCATCACCGAAACCATGACTGCCAGACCGGCAGCTCTGCCGACACTTCGAATCGATCCCATACGCGTCCTCACAATGAATTTTGATAATTCGTGATTGAAACAAACACTTAGCTTTTGCCTGATGCGCGCAACTCTATTCCTCCGGCTCTGACAAGTCAATATGTCGGCCGTCGCGATCCGCAGAAATGTGGAGTCGTGCCGGTGCTTGCCAATCCTCAATAATCTGCGCTATCTTCCAGTCCTCTCAATTCAACGAGGAGCACCTTTTCATGAAAGCCTTGAAATCCGGTAATCATCGACTCCATACCCTGCTGACCCTGGCGATGCTGCTGCTCGCGGCGACCTGCCTGGCCCAGCCCAGCGCTTCAACCGCCGAATCAGTGAGCCCGTTTCTCGGCAAGTGGGATATCACGGGGGAGGGGCGCTACAGCAACTATGTCTACTGGCTCGAGGTCCGTGAAGAGAATGGCCGACTGAGTGGAACCTTCCTCAACCGCCGGGGGAGTGTCGTGGCGCTGCCCGAGATCGCGATCAACGATGGGGAGCTGGTCTTCTCGATCGGAGCGCGTCCCGATCAGCCCAAACCGGTCCACCGGGCGCGGGTCGAGGAGGGCCGGCTTCTTGGGCGGCTGCTGACGGGCATCCCCGATGCGGAGGAGATTCCCTGGATCGGTCTCCGTCCCCCCCAGTGGGGTGAGCACAACGCGAGCGACAAGCGCCACCGGTATGGCACGCCGGTCCAGCTCTTCAACGGTGAGAATCTGCAGAACTGGCTCCTCCAGGATCCTGAACGCCCCGCGGGCTGGACGATCGTCGAGGGAGCCATGACCAATGAGGCCAAGGCCAACAACCTCATCTCGAAGCATCAGTTTGAGAACTTTCGGCTCGTCGCCGAATACAAGATCGAACCGAAGAGCAACAGCGGCATCTTCCTCCGCGGTCGCTATGAGGTCCAGGTCGTCGATGATTTTGGACAGGTGACATCGAATCTCGGCCACGCCGCCCTCTACAGCCGGGTCAAACCGACCCTCAACGCGAGCCTGCCTCCGGGCAGCTGGCAGACCCTCGAGGCGATCATCGTCGGGAATCGACTCACGGTGACCCTCAATGGCAAGCGCGTCCACGACAACATCCTCATCGAGGGGATCACCGGAGGAGCGCTCGACAGCCGTGAAGGTTCACCCGGTCCGGTCATGATCCAGGGGGATCACGGCAAAGTGACCTTCCGCCGGCTCGTCGTCACCCCGATCATCAGTCTCAAGTAGCCATCCAGAATGAAACAGGTCAGCCTCCGGCGACGATTGTTGATCCAGGTGGCGGTCGCGACCATTCTCCTCGTGATTGGGACGGTCGGTTACCATATCATTGAGGGGTGGAGCCTCTTCGAGGGGCTCTACATGACGGTCATCACCCTCGCGACGATCGGCTATGGCGAGGTGCGGGTCCTCAGTTACGAGGGGCGCATCTTCACGATGATTCTGATTATGGTGGGGGTGATCCTCGTCGGATACCTGATCTCGAATCTGACCAAGGCGCTGATCGAGAACGAGATCGCCGCCGCGCTCGGGAGGCGCAAATTGTACAAGGATATCAGCCAGCTCAACGACCACTTTATTCTTTGCGGGGCAGGTCGTGTCGGGGCGCGAGTCATCGACGAGTTGCAAAAAAAGGGGGTCGACTTCGTCGTCATCGAACGGGACGAGGCGACTGCCGAGAAGCTGCTGCAGGAGGGTATTCTGGTGCTGATGGGAGACGCGACCTCGGAGACCGTCCTCGAGGGCGCGCGCATCCGGTCGGCCCGGACCCTCATCACCGCCGCCTCCACCGACGCCGAGAACGTCTATATCGTTCTGACCGCCCGCGGACTCAATCCCGATATCTACATCGTCGCGCGGGCCAATGATGTCCCCGCCGAACGGCAGCTCCGCCGTGCCGGGGCAAACAAGGTCGTCTCACCCGTCCTCATCGGCAGCCACCGCATGGCCCAGGCCGCGCTCTCCCCGGCCGTGGCCGACTTTATCGAACTGACGACCATGACCGAGTCACTCGATCTCTTCTTCGATCAGGCGCCCATTCCGCCCCGCTCGGTGCTCGATGGGGTCAAACTGAAAGATTCCGGAATCCGCGCTTTCCAGGTGATGATCGTCGCGATCACCCCGGCCGGTGGAGCGATGATCTTCAATCCCGATGGTGAGCAAACGCTGCGGGCCGGAGATCTGCTCATCGCGATCGGCGATCACGCCGGCCTGGCGCGCCTCGCCGCCCGGGCCGCCGAATTGCGCCGCTAAAACTTGTCCTCTTTCGAGATTTTTAATTAAAAAACCATTCAGATTAATATTAACCTTGTCTTAACGCCTCGGATATGATTAATATGCCTTGGCTGGTCTAATGAGATTGCGCTCCCCCCCGTCAACCGCGCAAACTTTTCAATCGACGACCAGCACACCCCCGAAATTGACTCAAACGAGATCATCACCTGACTGGGTTTCATTCCTCCCCCGGCAGTCAGAAAGCAATCAGGGTTCCATCTACCAGAAGAGATCACCATGACCAGTTTCCTGCCCTTCTCCATGCCTGATATTGGCGAGGAAGAGATTGCCGAAGTCGTCGATTCGTTGCGTTCAGGTTGGCTGACGACGGGACCAAAGACGCAGATCTTTGAAAAGGAGTTTGCGCGCTTTCTCCGCGCGCGCGAGGAGACCGAATCGGCCGCGCCTCTCCAGGCGCTGGCGGTCAATTCGGCGACGGCCGGATTGCACCTCGCCCTCGAGGCGATGGGAGTCGGTCCGGGAGATGAGGTGATCACCTCGCCCTACACCTTTACCGCCACAGCGGGGGTGATCCGCCACCTTGGCGCCAATCCGGTCTTTGTCGATATCGACCCGGTGACGCTCAACATCGATCACCGCAAGATCGAGCGGGCCATCACCGAACGGACAAAGGTGATCCTGCCGATCCACATTGGAGGTCTGGCCTGCGAGATGGAGCCGATCCTCGAGATCGCCCGCCGCCGTGGCCTGAGGGTGGTGGAGGACGCCGCCCATGCCCTGCCCTCGACCTACCGTGGCCGGCTGGTCGGAACCCTGGGAAGCGACGCGACCGTCTACAGTTTCTATGCCACAAAGACGATCACCACCGGCGAGGGGGGGATGATCGTCACCCGCGACCCGGAGGTGGCCAATCGCTGCCGGGTGATGCGCCTGCACGGGATCAACCGTGACGCCTTCGACCGCTACAGTTCAACTAAACCGTCGTGGCATTACGATGTCGTCGCGCCCGGATTCAAGTACAACCTGACCGACCTGGCCGCAGCGATTGGGATCCAGCAACTCAAAAAAGCTTGGGCCTTTCAGGAGAAGCGGGCACGGATGGCCCGCCGTTATGACGACGAACTGCGGGCGTTCCCGACGATTCTTCCCGCCGGCGCCCCGGAGGGGGAACTCCACTCGTGGCACCTCTACATTATGCGACTCGACCACTCGATCCGCATCACCCGCGAGG
>JBEAVZ010000445.1:0-11716 GCA_041160645.1 Acidobacteriota bacterium | reverse complement strand
ATGCATTGCAGTATGCGGCCGCCCAGAACTACGATAAATTTTACGAGCATGAAATCCATTATCGCCAGGAAATGCGGTATCCTCCCTTCGCTCTGCTGATCAACCTGCTGATTCGCCACGCTGAGCTGCCGAAGGCGGCGGCGACGGCAGCCGAGGTGGTCAGGCAGCTCAAGACGGCCGACGCGGAGCGGGTCCTGCGCGTCCTGGGACCGGCCCCGGCGCCACTCGCGCGCATCCGCGGCGAGCATCGGCTGCAGGTGCTGATCAAGACGCGGCATCGGCGCGAGGCACGTGAAGCCCTCGATGCGGCGATGAGCGCACTGCGGGAGAATGGTTTCGATTCCCGACTGGTGACGATCGATATGGATCCGGTTTCGCTGATGTAAATCGCCGGTGTAAGAAGAAGACGGACGCAGGATAACCAATCTGAACGACAGATCAAGGAGGAATGACGATGAGATCACGGAGACTATTTCTGGCGCAGAGCCTGGCGCTGCCCTTCCTCAGTATGCGCACGCTGGCCGCGCGGCGACTGGAGAAGATCAGTGTGCAGCTCTACACCGTGCGCAACGAGATGGCGAAGGACTTCGACGGAAGCCTGCGGAAGATCGCCGACCTCGGCTTCAAACAGGTGGAATTCGCTGGCTACTACAACCGGACACCGCAGCAGGTGCGGGGGCTGCTCGATAGCCTGGGGCTGGAGTCGCCCTCGGCCCATATCCCGCTCCAGGCGCTGCGGAACGATCCGGCGAAAGCCATCGAAGCGGCCAGGGTGATCGGGCATCGCTACCTGATCTGCCCCTACCTCGAACCAGCCGAGCGCAAGAGCCTGGCGCAGTACCGCGCCCACGCCGCACTCTTCAACAAGTTTGGGGAGATGTGCCGCCAGGCCGGGATCCAGTTCGGATATCACAATCACGAGTTCGAGTTTGAGACGCTCGAGGGGCAGCTGCCGATGGATCTGCTGCTGAAGGAGACGAACCCGGATCTGGTGAAGATCGAGCTCGATCTCTACTGGGCGGTCAAGGCCAAGCAGGATCCGGTCGTCTTTCTGCAGAAGAATCCCGGGCGAGTGATCGCCTTCCACGTCAAGGATCAGGACAACACCCCCCGGGGATACTTTACGGAGGTGGGCCGGGGCATCATCGATTTTGCGAAGATCTTCAAGGTCGGCCGGGCGCAGGGGGTCGAACTCTACATCGTCGAGCAGGATCAGACACCGGGCTCTCCCTTCGACAGCCTGAAGATCAGCATCGACTACCTGAAGCGGCTTGAGTACTAGCCTTGAGAAGAGGGCGGGACCCATCAGGGGTGACGGGTTCCGCCATTGACGACCGGGGCAACGGGCCGGATTGGCGGAGCGGCCGCTTTTGAGCCAGCCGGGGTTTTACTTTAATCAATCTGGATAATACGATCGGAGAGATGATCAAGAACGGAGAGAAATGGCGCGGCAGACAGTTGGGGGTGGCCCTGCAACTCCTGCTATTGGTGGTCGTGGCTCCGCTCGTGCTCCGGGGACAGTCGACAGAATCGCTCGAGAGCGCGCTGGCGATCGAGGATCCAACGGCGCGGATCGCCGCGCTGCGACGCTTCACCGGCGCCGGAGGCGGGGCCGAGCAGTCACAGACGGCGCGTGAGGCCATGGTCGCCAGCTGGGCGCAACTGGCCGAAAAGCAGTTGAACGACAACCGCATCGAGCGGGCCACCTCCGATTTCCGTCAGGCGATTGCCGCCCTGCCCCGGACAATCAACGACCGCTTCTTCATCGACACCGTGATCCGCATTCCGCAGGCGACCTCGATGCGCGGCTACCGCGCCGAAGCGATCGAGCTGGCCCGACTGCTCGAGAAGCGCTTTGCGAGCGAAGCATTGCGGCTGGCGGCGATCGGTGAGTACTACCTGACCATCGAAGCGCCCGTTGATGGGATCCGCGCCCTCGAAGCCGCCGTCAGGCTGAACGAGACCGATCCGGAGATCCGGCGGAGGCTGGCGCAGGCCTACCGGGTTGGGCTGCGACTCGACGACGCGATCCACGAATATCAGTACGTGATCGGCCTTAACCCGACCGACAAGCGCGGCTATTATGAACTGGCCAACCTCTATCGCGCCCGGGGAGCATTGACCGAGGCGATCGCCCTCTACCAGCAGCAACTGCAGCTCGATTCACGCCACACGCCGTCGTGGAAAGGATTGGCGCTGGCCTGGCTGGCCAGTGGAAATGACGAAGAGTACGCGCGGGCGCTTGAGAAGGCGCGTCAGGTTGGTGATGTCAATGACGATCCCAACCAGGATGTCTACCTGCAGACCCAGGTGGCGCTGATCAACCTCGCCCGGGGCCGACTGGCCGCCGCGCGCGAGGGCGCGACGGCAGCGCTGACCATCGAGCCGCGCTACGCGTGGGCGCGCATCGCCAATGCCGAGGTCGATCTGACGGAAGGCAAATATTTCGAGGCGGAGCGGAATCTCCTAGCGGCGCGACAGTACGCCAGTTTCGCCTCACTCATCTTCACCGTCGGCAAACTCTACCTGACGGTCGAGGACTTTGATGGCGCGCTCGAGCAGCTGACCCAGGTGATCCAACTGACGGCGGAGGGGCGTTTCCGGGCGCGACTGGGCGGAACCCTCGAGCTGGAGACGGAGAGCCTGCGTGAACTGCTCGGTCCCGAGCATCAGGCCGCGATTCTACTCAACGAGCCACCAACCGCGCCACAAATATTCCAGATCGCCGAATCGCTGATCCGCCTCGACCACCTGCTGAAGAATGCCAAAAATCCGGGGTGGCGGCGCGACTTCAATCGAGAAACCGAGCGTTTCCTGATGGCCGAACCAGAGCGGCGCATCTTCCGGGCCCTCTACCTTGCCGGCCGCTTATCTGCGCATCCCGGTTTGGGCCAACCCGATTCGGGCCAACCAGATCTGGCCTTGAAGCTGGTCGAGCTGACCGATCTGGTCTTCGAAAAGGCAGAGGAAGTGACCGCCGCAGAGGGCTCCCTACGCGACTACCCGAATTATGATCGGCAGGGCCGCCGGCAGATTCTGCGCGGGCGGGCGCTCGACTACCGTGGCTGGGCCTTGTACAAGATGGGAAGGCAGAGCGAAGCAGAGAAGACGCTGCTCGAAGCGATCGCCGAGTATGGACCGCTGCCTGAAGTGCAGCGGGCGCTCTGGCATCTCGGCACCGTCCGGGAGACGGCCGGCGCGTTGAAGGAGGCCCTGGAGCTCTACATTGCCGCCTACCAGCCCTCGCCCACCGCGGCGGGGATGGCTTCTGGCCCGGGGACAGCTGGAGTAAAGAGTCAGGGCAAGGATCTCCGGCGAACGGTGATCGAGCTGCTCTATCGCAAAGTTTATGGCACACTCGATGGTCTGGAGGTGCAACTGCAGCAGAGTGTCGATCTGGCGGCGATCGATCCAAGTCGTGGCCTGGGCAACATCTTCGGATCGGCCCCGGCGGCCAGCGCGGCCCCGGTGACTCCCGCCAGGCGTCCTGACCCACCGACGGAGACGCGGCGCGAGGCTCCGAAGGGATTGGAGCGGGTCGGGATCACGGCCCGGCTTACCCTTCCCAGAAATGAGCCGGGCTTTGCCCGCCCAGTGACCACGCGCGAGGCAGTGGCAAGCGAGCCGGTCCGCGAGCCCGCCAAACCTGTCGTTGTCCAACCGCCGGCCCCTCCCAAGCCGGTCATCCTGCCGTCGATTCCAATCAGCATCGTCATCACCGATCCGCTGACTCCTTTTTTTAATCAGCAAAAATTCTATGCGCGCTGGGACTCGTTCAGACTGGTGGAGCTCGACCAGTCACCGCCAGTTCCCAGGCAGAATTGAGGTCATCGTTTCATGAAGGTTGAGACAGGTGTGATCGCCGCCGCCGGATCGGGAACACGAATGCTCCCGGTCACGCTCGGTTATCCGAAAGAGCTGTTGCCGATCATCAATAAACCGGCGCTGCAGCTGATCATCGACGAGTATGTCGACTCGGGAATCAAACGAATCATCATCGTCACCGGCGAGAATCCGGCGCCGCTCCATCGACAGTACAACCCAGAGGTGCGGCCAGCGCCGGGGCGGTACGAGGCGCTCGACCGGTTTGCGGCGAAACTCGAAGGCATCGAGATCATCTTCGAGCCCCAGAGCGGGCCTTACGGTAACGGGACGCCATTGCTGGTGGCGAGCCGGCACCTGCCGGCCGGCGAGGGATTCATCTATGCCTACGGCGATGACATTCTGAGAACAGCGCGCCCCTTTGCCCGCCAGCTGATCGAGCTGCACGAGGAGACGGGAGCGCTGGTGGTTGGGACCCAGCGGGTCGCCTGGGAGGAGGTGGTTCGCTACGGGGTAGTCGAATTCCGCGCGGGAAGCGACCGGGTGATGAAGGATGTGATCGAGAAGCCCTCCCGCGAAGAGGCCAAGTCGAACCTGATCATGTTTGGACGTTTTCTGCTCAACGCGGACGTGGTCCGGATTCTGGGTGAGATTCCGCTGGGCAAATCGAATGAACTGTGGCTGACCGACGCGGTCCGTGAGTACGTCCGACGCGGCGGCGAGGTGGTGACACAACCGGTCATCGACGGAGAGTGGCTGACGATCGGTGACCCGGTCAATTATCTGCAGACCCTCATCGAGTATGCGCTCGACGATGAAGAGATCCGGGCGGCCATCGAACCGCGCATCAGAAAGCGTCTCGGCTGAAGCAGGTGGCGTGGGAGGGGGTTCCCCATCCCACGCCTTTGCGTCTATCCGATCACCTCGGCTCCCAGGTAGGGGACGAGAGCCGTCGGCACCCTGATCTTCCCATCCGGCAGCTGATAGTTCTCGAGAATCGCCAGCCAGGTCCTGCCAACCGCCAACCCGGAACCATTGAGGGTATGAACGAACTCCGTCTTGGTCTTGCCATCACGACGGAAGCGGATCTGCGCGCGCCGCGACTGGAATGACTCGCAGTTGGAGCAGGAAGAGATCTCGCGATAGGTGTTCTGGCTTGGCAGCCAGACCTCGATATCGTAGGTCTTCGATGAAGAGAAGCCCATGTCGCCGGTGCAGAGGGTGATGACGCGGTAGGGCAGTTCGAGCAGCTGCAAGACGCGTTCGGCGTTGCTCGTCAGCTCTTCGAGGGCGTCGTAGGAGTCCTCCGGACGGGTAAACTTGACCAGCTCGACCTTGTCAAACTGGTGCTGGCGAATCAGCCCGCGCACATCCCGCCCGTAACTGCCAGCCTCGGAGCGGAAGCATGGGGTGTAGGCGGTGTAACTGATGGTCAGATCCTTCTCCGAGAGAATCTCATCCCGGTGGAGGTTGGTCAGGGGAACTTCAGCCGTTGGAATGAGGTAGAGCTCCCGTTCATCGCGAATTTTGAAGAGATCGGCCTCAAACTTGGGCAACTGGCCGGTGCCAAACATCGACGCGGCATTGACCATGAAGGGGGGCAGGATCTCGGTGTAGCCATGCTGGCTGGTGTGGAGATCGAGCATGAAGGCGATCAGGGCGCGTTCCATCTTTGCGCCGAGCCCGGAGAGGACGGCAAAGCGCGATCCGGTCACCTTGGCCGCCCGCTCCTGATCGAGAATGCCCAGACCGGTCGCCAGATCGATGTGGTCTTTCGGGGCAAATCCTTCGGCGGCAAAGTCGCGGGGCGTGCCCCAGCGGCGCGCCTCCTGGTTGCCCGCTTCGTCGCCGCCAACCGGCACGGAGTCGTGCGGAAGATTGGGGATGTTGACGAGGATGGCGCGAAATTCGGTCTCCAGTTCGTCGAGCCGGGATTCGATGCTCTTGTTCTGGTCGGTCAGCGCCCGTGACTGCGCCTTGAGCCCCTCGGCCTCGTCCTTGCGCCCCTCGCGCATCAGCGCGCCAACTTCGCGGCTGATCCGATTGGCGGAGGCATTGAGTTCATCCCGCTCGCGGATCAGGGTACGGCGCTCGACATCGAGTCTGGTAAAATCCTCGAGCAGCGTCGCGTCGAAGTTGCGGTGCGCCATCTTCTGTTTGACAAGGTCGAGATTATCGCGCACAAAATTGAGATCAAGCATGTTGGTTCATCCTCTCAGTCCGCTCAGGTCAGCCCGCTCAGGTCAGCCCGCTCAGGTCGGCCCGCTCAGGTCAGCCCGCTCAGGCCACCCGGGTATAGTAAAAGTGGAAGGATAAACCAAAACCGGAGGAGAGGACAATAGGATTGACAGGTCCACTGAGCCCTGAAAGTCCCCTGACCATCATATGAAAATTGCCATTATCGGAGCCGGGCCAGCGGGAGCGCAGCTGGCCCACGAGCTGAGTATGCAGGGCGCCGAGGTCGATCTTTACGACCCCCGCCCTCCCTGGGAGAAGCCGTGTGGAGGGGGAGTGACCTCGAAGGCGCTGACTGAATTCCCATTTTTACTTGAGAATCCAGGCCCCCGGCAGCCAACCCCCCGGCAGCCAACCCCCCGGCAGATGGTCTCGAGTCTGCGGTTGATATCAGCGGCGGGGCGGGAGGTGACCGTCAAGCCCCGGGCAGCCTTCGCGATCTATTCGCGGCGTGAGCTGGGTCGGCTGCTGCGGGAGCGGGCAGTCGAGGCCGGTGCGCGCCTGCACATCGAGCGGGTCGAGAAGACGAGCCGCGAGTCCGGAAAGTGGGTCATCGAGACGGCAAGTGGGGCGGTGCGCCGCGTCGATCTGCTGATTGGCGCCGATGGGGCGAGCAGTGTCATTCGCCGGCGGGTTGGCATCCGTTTTGGGGCAGAAGATTTCGCCTACGGTCTGGGCTGGCACGTCCGCGGAGCGCCGGCGGCGAGCCAGGTCGATGTGCGCTACCTGGCCGGGTTGAGCGGCTACCTGTGGCTCTTTCCGCGGGCGGATCATCTCTCTTACGGCATCGCGAGCGGATACCGGGAGACGACCCCGGCAGAATTGAAGGAGCGGCTGCTTGGCTATGTAGAGTGGCAAAATCCGGAAGCCGCCCGCCGGATTCGGTCCGGCGCCGCGGAGACCAGCTTCTATGCGGCGATGATCCCCGCGCTCGGCGTGTCGAGCTGGGATCGGCTGCGGGCAAGCAATGCCGATGAGGGTTGGGCGCTGATCGGCGACGCGGCGGGGTTCGTCGATCCGCTGACGGGAGAGGGCATCTACTATGCGCTCAAGTCGGCCCACCTGCTCGCCCGGGCCATCTCCGGCCGGCTGACCGACTACGAGGAGATGTGGCGCGAGAGCTTTGGGCGGGACCTGCGCCGGGCAGCCGAACTCTCTGACCGCTTCTACAGCGGCAACTATGCCGGGGCCTCGATGGCCGAGCGGATGGTCCAACTGGCGAAGTGCCACCGGGGAGTCCGGGAGACGCTGCGGGACCTGATCTCCGGTGACCAGGGCTACCTCGACCTGAAGTCGCGGCTGGTCGCGGATGCCTGGCGGGTCTGGTGAGGAGCAACGATCTTTGCAGAGAATCGCAGCAGAACCGACACACTTTCATCCTACTTTGCTGATTTGGAAAGATTTATTGTCAGCGGAGGAGATGGAAAATGAGTGGGAAGTCGCGTCGGAAGTCTCGATTGAGCGGATTGGGCCTGGTTCTGTCGGTTTTATTGGTCGTGGTGAGCGGTGGCCTGGTGCTGGCGCAGGACACGACCGGAGTTGGTTCGATTACCGGAACCGTCCGGGGAACCGATGGGCGGCCCGCGGCGGGGGTGAAGGTCTGTCTGGTCGAGCCGGTCCGTTGCGCCATCTCCGGGGAGACGGGCGAGTTTCGGATCAACGACCTGCGCACCGGCTCCTACCAGCTGGAGGTGATCATCTCCGGCCAGCCGACGCTGCGGAGCGAGGAGATCGAAGTTCGGGCGGGGCTGGAGAGCCGGATCGAGGTTGCCCTGCCAAAGATCGACGCGATCGAGCAATCGGTGACGGTCAGCATTCCCTCCTTCATCGCCCCCGAAGAGGTAAAGAGTTCGGGGTATCTGGTTCAGCCGAATGAGATCCTCAAAGCGGCCGGCGCGCTGCAGGACGTTTCCCGATATGTGCAGACGCTGCCCGGGGTCGTGATCGGCTCGAACGATTTCCGGAACGACATCATCGTCCGTGGCGGGAGTCCTCTCGAGAACCTCTTCATCGTCGACAACATCGAAATCCCAAACATCAACAGTTTCGCCAACTTCGCCTCGGCGGGCGGAACGGTAAGCATGCTCGACCCGATGCTGATCCGGGACGTGACCTTTCTGACGGGCGGATACCCGGCCCCGTTCATCAACCGGACGTCGAGCGTCCTGCAGATCGCCCAGCGCGAGGGGAGCCGTGAGCGGGTCGCCGGGCAGGCGACGGTCGGTTTTGCCGGAGCAGGTGGCGTGATCGAGGGGCCGTTGAAGGGCGGGAAGGGTTCGTGGATCGCCTCGGCCCGGCGCAGCTTCATCGATCTCTTCACGAACGATATCGGGATTGGCGGAACGCCGGTCAACTACTCATTCAATGGCAAGGTGATCTACGATCTCTCACCGCGGGACCGCATCTGGGGAGTCAGCATCAGCGGCATCGACCGCATCCGGCTCGGGGCGGCGGAGGGGCTCGCGCCGGACGAAGAGCTGAGCACGCTCGACATTCGCTACAAGGGCTGGCGAACCGCCAACGGACTCAACTGGCAGCGAATCTTCGGGGATCGCGGAGTCGGCCTGCTGGGAGTCACCCATTCGGAGGCGAGTGTCAGCGCGCGGGTTCGCGACCTGGTCCGGGCCGGCCTGCCGCCGATCGGGACGCCCATCGACCAGCAGATCGCCAACGGTCAGCTCGTCTTTCGTGATGACTCACGCGAGGGTGAGAGCACGATCAAGTATGACCTGACCCTCTATCTGCCCATGCTCAGCAAGGTGCAGGTGGGAGGCAGCGCGAAGATCTTCCGGATCGACTACAACGCCTCCTCGCCGTTTGGAGATGACACTCCATACTCGATCACCCCGGGGGTCAACCCGTTCTCGCTCCGCCGACAGTTTGTCAGCTCGCAGACGGGAGCCTACTTCCAGGCGACGCAGGACATCACCAAACGGCTCAATGTGACGTGGGGTGGGCGCTATGACGGTTACCAGTACCTCGACCGCACACGCTTCAGTCCGCGGGCGGGGCTGAGCTACCGGTTGACCGACAAGCTCTCGTGGCGGGCCAGTTTCGGCACCTACTACCAGCAACCCTTCTTCATCTTCATCTCCGCCTTTCCCGAGAATCGTGGACTGCTTCCCTTCCGGGCGGACCACTATGTAACTGGTCTTTCGTATGTGGCGAGCGACTCGCTCCGCTTCACGGTCGAGGCCTACCGGAAGAACTACCGCGACTACCCGGCGGCCACGCAGTTCCCCTCCCTCTCGCTCGCCAGCGTCGGCGACACCTTTGCGACCCGGGACATCCTCTTTCCACTGGCCAGCTCCGGCAGGGGGCGGGCCGAAGGGATTGAGTTCTTTGCCGAGAAGAAGTTCACGACCCGCTGGTTTGGCCAGACCAACGTGGCGATCTCGAAGACCCGGGTCGCCGGGCTCGATGGGGTCATGAGACCCGGCACGTACGACTATCCATTCGTCTTCAACCTGGTCGGAGGGTACCGGCTCTCCCCGAAGTGGGAGTTCTCGACCCGTTACGTCCATCTGGCCGGCCGCCCATTCACCCCCTTCAACATCGCGGCGTCGCAGGCCCAGCGGCGGGGGATCTTCGACCTCAACCGGGTCAATGCCGAGCGGTCTCCCGACTATGTGCGGCTCGACGTACGGGCCGACTACAACTTCCGCTTCCGTGAACAGAATGTGCTGCTCTTTCTGGGGGTACAGAATGTAACCAACCGCCAGAACTTTGCCGGATTGTCGTGGGATCGACGCAACAACCGGTCACGTTTCGATGACCAGCTGGGCCTCTTTCCGCTGATCGGTCTGGACTGGCGATTCTGAGCAAGAATCCCGAGCCGCGACTTGCACCATTTTGGGTTTACCCTGAAACTGGACGGATGCAAGACGAGATCAAGAATATTTCAGAGCAGATCAACGAGGTGCTTGGAGGGTTGCTTGGAGCGGCGATGCAGGCGCGGGAGCCCCTCTTCGACGCCCGCCACGAGTCGGCCTTCCGGCTCTTCAACGGATTCAGTGAAGGATTCCCCGAGCTGGCGATCGACCTCTATGGCCGCACGCTGGTCATCAACGACTACGCCGAGAACGTCCTCGACGGGGTGCGGAACATGGCCATCGCGCGGGGCTTCTACGAGGAGCGCCTGCCCTGGCTGGGTGCGCTGCTCTGGAAGTCACGGGCCGGCACGACGGCTGAAGAGCGGAATGGAAAGTGGCTCAACGAGGTGGAGCCGGACCGGCGGGTGCAGGAGAACGGCGTCTGGTATGCGCTCGACCTGCAGGCCAACCGCGACGCCGGGTTCTATCTCGACACACGGAGTCTGCGCCGCTGGCTGAAGGAGCAGATGGGCGGGGCGCGGCTGCTCAATACTTTTGCCTACACCGGCAGCCTCGGTGTGGCGGCAAAGGCGGGGGGAGCTTCCCGGGTCGTCCACGTCGATCTGAAGCGCGCCTTTCTAAATATCGCGAAGACCTCCTACACCCTCAACGGATTCCCGATCAACAAGAGCGACTTCATCACCGGAGACTTCTGGCCGGTGATGAGCCGCCTGATCAAGGCGCAGGAGCTCTTTGACTGCGTGATCGTCGATCCGCCCTTCTTTGCCGCCACAGCGAAGGGCGTGGTCGATCTGGAGAAGAATCAGGCCCGGGTCCTGAACAAGGTCCGGCCCCTCATCGCTGACGGGGGACGGCTGATCGCCGTCAACAACGGGGTCTATGTCCCGGGAACAAAGTTTCTCGCAACGCTCGAAGAGCTCTGTGCGGATGGGTATCTGACGATCGAGGAGATGATCCCGGTCGACGAGGACTTCACCCGCGCCAGCAGCGTCAGTCAGGCCAAACCGATCACCGATCCGGCTCCATTCAACCATTCGACCAAGATCGCGGTGCTGCGTGTCCGGCGCAAGGATGGGCGCCGCTAGCACCGGTGCCCATTCCGCGCGCGAAGGTCCCGGCACGACCAGTCTCAGGCAATCAGTTCGCGAATGACGTGGCCGTGGACATCGGTCAGGCGGCGGTTCATTCCGTTGTGGTACCAGGTGAGCCGTTCGTGATCGATGCCGAGCAGGTGGAGCACGGTCGCGTAGAAGTCATAGACTGTCGCAACATTCTCGACCGCGCGGCGGCCAAACTCATCCGTCGCCCCGTAGCTGACACCCCCTCGCACCCCGGCGCCCATCATCCAGAGGGTGAAGCCATCGGGGTTGTGATCGCGTCCGGTCGTTCCTTCCTGATGGGTTGGCATGCGGCCAAACTCAGTCACCCAGAGAACCAGCGTATCCTTGAGCATTCCCCGCTCCCGCAGATCGGTCAGCAGGGCGGCCGTCGGCTGATCGAAGATCGGGCAGTGGCGCTCGTAGTCGGTCTTCAGGGTGCGGTGGGCATCCCAGTTGAGCAGTCCATCGACGCCGCTGGCGCGGGAGGCGCAGTAGAGGCTGACGTAACGGACCCCCTTCTCGAGGAGGCGGCGGGAGAGGAGACAGTTGCGGGCATAGGCGGCTTTGAGTGGATTTGGATCGTCCGTGCCATAGCGTCGGTGGGTGGCGGTCGGCTCGCGGGTCAGGTCGGCAACCTCGGGGGCGGCGAGCTGCATGCGGGCAGCCATCTCGTAGGAGGCGGCACGCGCGGTCAGATCACTCTCTCCCGGGTGGAGCGCACTGTTC
>JBEAVZ010000304.1:0-6696 GCA_041160645.1 Acidobacteriota bacterium | reverse complement strand
GAGGACATTTATGGCAGTTGCCGTCTGCGCCCTGACGACACTGACCGCGTATTCACAGACTCCGACCCCGGCTCGTCCAGCGACTGGCGGTGCGGCTCCGGCGGCGGCGGCGACTGGCGGTACTGGGGCGGAGGGCAAGGTTGCCTACATCAACACGGCCCAGTTCCGGGTTGGTATCGATGAGCTGAAGATTCGCCTCGAAGCGCTCAATGGCGAGTTTGAGCCGAAGAAGAAGGAGATCCAGTCGCTCGAAGAGGAGGTCAACAACCTCAAGAATAAGATCCAGAGCCAGGGCGCGACCGTCAGTGTGCAGGTCCGCAACCAGTGGGTCGAGGATGCGACCGAGAAGGAGAAGCTCCTCAAGCGGCGTGCCGAGGACTACGAGGCACTCGGCCAGAAGCGCCTCGGCGAGGTCTCGGCGCCGGTCTATGAGAAGGTTGGCAAGTTTCTCGAGCAGTACTGCACGCAGCGTGGAATCATCCTCGTTCTCGAGGGCGGCGCTGCCCAGCAGGCGGGGGTGTTGATCTTCGCTTCACCGGCGACCGACATCACCGAGGACTTCATGAAAGAGTATAACAAGGTCAATCCGGCGGCCAAGTAGAAGCTTGGCGAGCTGGCGGTTCGGTCAGCGGTTGAGGGGACGGCCGGACAAATTGCCCGGTAAACCGATTGAGCAGCGGTCAGCAGGCGCCGATCCAGCTGGAATAAGCCTTGATCTGCGGTCAAACTCCGGCAGCAGGATGAAGCAGGAATCGCGAATTGAGCGGTTCCTGCTTCGTGCTTATTGAGCTGGTCGCCAGTCAATTTATGGTTGTCACGGGCCCGGTTGGAATGGCCCCGTTGGAATGGCAGAAGAGGGAAGAGCAGGTGAAAAGTGCAGTCAGGTTGAGTGAGCTGGCCACGCGCATCGGCGCCGAGCTGCGCGGTGACGGGGCACAGTACGTCACCGGAGTGGCCTCGCTCGATGACCTGGCGCCGGGCGAGATCGGCTATGTCGCCGCGGCGCCACGCATTGGGGCGGCGGTAGCCGCGGGAGCCGCCGCGTTGATCGTGCCGCGCAAGCTGGCCGATCATGTGGACCTGGCGGGACAGACGTTGCTGGTCGCGCCCGATGCCAAGCTTGCCTTTGCGCGGGCGATCGCCTTCTTCCACGAGCGTCCCTACGACCCGAAGGGGATCAGCACCGATCTGGTGCGGGGAGAGGGGACGACGATTGGGGCCGACTGTTCGATCCATCCGCGGGTGACGATCGGGGCCGAGTCCCGGATCGGGGAGCGGGTCACCCTCTACCCGGGGGTGGTGATTGGTGAGCGGGTCGAGATCGGGGATGACACGATTCTCCATCCCAATGTCACTATCTACGATGGCACGATCATCGGCGCGCGCTGCCGGATTCACAGCGGGACGGTTATCGGCGCGGACGGCTTCAGTTTTACGCCCGACGAGGAGGGGCGCCAGTTCAAGCTGCTCCAGGTTGGCCGGGTGGTGCTCGAAGATGAGGTCGAGATTGGGGCAAACTGTTGCATCGATCGGGCTGGTTTCGGGGAGACCCGGCTGCGGCGTGGCGTGAAGCTCGACAATCTGATCCAGATTGGCCACAACGTCGACATCGGCGAGGACACGGTGATTGCCGCCCTCGCCGGTTTCTCGGGTGGGACAAAGGTTGGGCGACGCTGCATCATCGCCGGCCAGATCGGCACCAATCAGCACATCACGATTGGTGACCGGGTGATCATCACCGCGCGGACCGGGGTGACGAAGAGTGTCGAGTCGGATCGTCTCGTGGGCGGGATGATGCCGGCGATGGACTATCAGCAGTGGCGAAAATCGCAGGTGCTCTACGGCCGCTTGCCGGAACTGTTTGAGCGCCTCAGGAAACTTGAAGAGAAGAGTTGAACAGACATGGTCATGGATATCAAAGAGATTCAGTCGATCATTCCACATCGCTATCCGATGTTGCTGATCGATCGCGTCGTGGAGATCGAGCCGTTGAAGCGGATCGTGGCGATCAAGAACATCACGATCAACGAAGAGGTCTTTGAGGGCCACTTCCCGGGGGCGCCGGTCTTTCCCGGAGTGATGATCATCGAGGCGATGGCCCAGACCGGGGCCGTCCTGCTCTTTCGGGAGATTCCGAATCGTGAAGAGAAGCTGCTCTACTTCACCGGGATCGAGGAGGCGCGGTTTCGGCGTCCGGTCGTCCCGGGGGACCAGTTGCGGCTCGAGGCGACGGTGCTTAAGTACCGCATGGGTTATGCCAAGTTGCGCGCCGAGGCGACCGTCGATGGCCAGTTGGTGGCCGAAGCGACGATCACTTCGGTGCTGGCCGACAAGTTCAAGAAGCAGGAAGCATGATTCATCCAACGGCGATAGTTCATTCGGGGGCGGAGATTGGGGCCAATGTCTCGATCGGACCATACAGTCTGATTGGCGACAAGGTGACGCTGCACGACGAGGTCGAGGTGGCGGGTCACGTCGTCATTGAAGGGCCCTGTGTGATTGGTCGGGGGACGCGCATCCTTCCCTTTGCCTCGCTTGGTCAGGCGCCACAGGACCTGAAGTACCGTGGCGAAGAGACACGGCTGGAGATTGGCGAGCGAAACACCATCCGTGAGTATGTGACGATGAACCGCGGGACGGTTGGCGGAGGGTGGGTCACTTCGGTTGGTCACGACAACCTCTTCATGGCACAGGCGCACGTCGCGCACGACTGCCACGTCGGTTCATTCAATGTCTTTGCCAATGTCGCCTCACTCGCCGGCCACGTCACCGTCCAGGATTATGTCACTTTGGGAGCCTATGTCGGGGTTCATCAGTTCTGCCGGGTCGGCTCCTACGCGTTCATTGGCGGCTTTTCGAAGATCGTCAAGGATGCGTTGCCCTATGCCCGGACCGACGGGACGGAGGCGCGGTGTTATGGCGCGAACTCGATCGGTCTGCGCCGCAGGGGCTTCTCGAATGAGGCGATCCGCCGCATTCAGCAGTCCTTCCGGCTCCTCCTCACCTCTGGTTTGAATACGAGTCAGGCCCTCGAGCAGATCAGGGCCGGGATGGCCGGAGAGGCGGAGATCGACTTTTTGATCGAGTTCATCGAGAAGTCGGAGCGTGGAGTGACCAAGTAGGGAAGTGACGTGTCAGGCGGCGTTTGATCAAACTTGCCCATGAGATGTGGATTAATTGCAGGTAACGGAAGATTTCCATTCCTGGTTCTCGAGGGAGCCCGGGCCGCCGGGGTGGAGATGGTCGTCGCGGCGATTCGCGAGGAGACCGACCCACGGATTGCCGAGCTCGCCTCGTCGATCGAGTGGATCAGTGTGGGCCATCTTGGCAAGCTGATCCGCTTCTTCAGGAAGGAGGGGGTCGACCAGGTGATCATGGCTGGTCAGGTTCGCCACGTCCAGATCTTCAAGCTCTCGGCCCTGCCCGATCTGCGCATGGCGCGGATGCTGGCGCGGCTCAAGCGGCGCAACACCGACGCCCTGCTTGGCGCGGTGGCCGATGAGCTGGAGTCGGAGGGGATCCGGCTGATCGATTCGACCACCTACCTGCAGCCCCTGCTTGCCCGGGCCGGGGTGCTGACCCGCCGGGCTCCGGACAAGAGCGAGTTAGCCGACATTGAGTACGGTCGCGAAGTGGCGCACGAGCTGGCGCGACTCGATCTGGGCCAGACGATCGTCGTCAAGAACCAGGCGGTCGTGGCGCTGGAGGCGATGGAGGGGACCGATGCGACCATTCGCCGGGCGGCTGAACTGGTGCGGGGGCGGCCACTGACGGTGATCAAAGTCGCCAAACCGAATCAGGACATGCGCTTCGATGTGCCGGTCATCGGGCTCCAGACGATCGAGACACTCGTCGCCTGCCACGTCACCGCCGTCTCCCTCACCGCTGACAAGACCCTTATCTTCGATCGTGAAGAGACCCTCGAGGCCGCCAATCGCCACCGGATTGCGATCGTGGCCCGCTAGCCCCTGCCACACCACCGACCTGCCTCAGACCTGATCTGCGAGCGCCTGCCGGAGCAGTTCCGCATAGCGGGCCGGAAAGGCGCGGGCCGAGCCGGCATTGTTGATGACGATGTGGTGGGTCTCGCCCTCGGCAAGGATCTGCCCATCGGCGCCGCGGCGAATCTCGTAGGCAAATGAGATCGCCCGACTGCGAAGCCGGGTCACCCGGGTGCGGATAACGATCAGGTCGTCATACTTTGCCGGTTGCCGGTAGACGGCGCGGACCTCGGTGACCGGCAGGAGGGCATCCTCCTCGACCTCCATGTCACGATAGTTGAAGCCGTGGGCACGGCAGAGCTCGACTCGTCCGATCTCGAACCAGACGAGGTAGTTGGCGTGGTAGACCACGCCCGCCTGGTCGGTCTCCGCGTAGCGGACCCGTGTCGTCATTTCACACCAGCCTGGTGAGGTTGTGTTGCTGTCCATTGCGTGATCCTCGACCTCCTGTACTTCAATCTTGACCTGGCTTTGACCCGGTGGGCCGGCTCTCTGCGGACGATTCCCGCATTGACCGTTGATCCGTAATCGGCGACTATAAACGCGGAGACGGGGCAGTCGTCAAGTCTCTTTTCAGATGCGCCCGCCAACTCCCGTGACTTTGTCACGTCTCCGGGCAGCAGAGGTGCGCTCTCTGCCAAACATTTTGTGGCCTGAATCAGAGGAGGCACGGATGTCCGAAGCGCCAAACCAAGACTCCGATCTGCGCCAGCTGAGAGAGCGGCTCGACTATCTCGAGGCGCAGCTCCATCGCCAGACCGCCCGCATCTACGAGTTGGAGCGGCGACTGGGCGTCAGTGCCGCCAGCCATCGATCGACTGTTCCTGCCGACCCGTCATCCCCGCCAAACCAGACCGTTCGCCCGCGCCGCGAGTGGCCCGCGCTGGCAAAGATGGCCCATCTCGACTGGGAGCGTGTCGTCGGCGGCAATTGGTTCAACCGGATCGGGATCCTCGCGATCATTCTCGCCGTTGGCTTCTTCTTCAAACACGCGATTGAGAACGACTGGCTGGGCCCGCTGGGACGGGTCGTCCTCGGGGTGGTGACCGGGTTCACTTTCCTCATTGGCGGGGAGAGGATTCGGCAGCGCGGTTATCGATTCTATGCCCACGGCCTGGCCGGCGGGGGCATCTGCATCCTCTACCTTTCGATCTACGCGGCCCACGACCGCTACCAACTGATTGGCCAGCTGATGGCAGCCTTTCTGCTGACGATTATCACCGTCATCGCCGTCGCCCTCGCGACGCGGTACGATGCCCTGGCGATCGCCATTCTTGGCCTCATCTGCGGTTTTCTGACGCCGCTTCTCCTCGCTGGTCGCGATGACAACCAGATCGCCCTCTTTGGGTACATGACTCTGCTCAACCTGGGCGTGCTCGGCATCGCCTGGGCGCGCCGTTGGAGAGCGCTCAACTATCTCGCCTTCCTCGCGACGACACTGCTCAGTTATATCTGGTGGGATGAATGGTACCAGCCGTCGAAGCTGGCGCTGACGGTAGTCGTCCTGACCATTCTCTATCTGATCTTTGCCCTGACCGGGGTGATCGGGAGTCTGGTGCGCCAGGAACCGGCCCGCGAGCTCGATCTGCTCTTGATTCTGCTCAATGGCGCGGTCTATTTTGGCGCGCTTTTCGCGCTGCTCAATCCGGAACATCGCGGGGCGCTCAGCGGGGGAGCGGTGCTGCTGGCCCTCTTCTACGTGGCCCAGGCCTTGAGCGTTCGGCGCTGGGGCGGGGAAGATCACTATCTTTCGCTGGCCCTGCGCGGTCTCGCCATGACTTTTCTGACGGTGGCGATTCCGATTCGTTTCAATCTGGCCTGGGTGACGATCAGTTGGGCCGTCGAGGGCGCCATGCTGACCTGGCTGGGAGTCCGAACTGGCCGGCGATTGACGCGGGTCGCGGCGGCCATCGTCCTCGGACTCGCCACGCTCCACTGGTTCCAGGCCGATCTGCCGGGGCTCTCACCGGCCATTGGCGCGAGCTTTATCTTCCTGCTCAACTGGCGCGGTATGGCCATTTTCGCGATTATTCTGGCCCTGCTGGTCTCCGCTGCGCTCTACCGGCGCACCGACGCGGCGATCTCACCCGCAGAGCGGGCCCGCTGGAGTGGCGGAATGGCGCTCGGGGCGGCGCTGCTCCTCGTTGCCTGGGTCTCTTTTGATCAGTGGGACTGTTACCGGCTGCTGCTTGCCCCCTTGCGTCAGCGTGACGACGCGCTGACCGCGATCAAGCGGCTCCAGAACTGGAGCCACTTCTTTCTTGGCAGCTGGTGGGCCTTCTCCGGGATGGCCATTCTCGCCGCCGGAATTCGCCGCCAGACCATTGCCGCCCGGCTTCCGGGTCTCTTCCTCCTCTTCCTGGCCGGGGTGGTCGCTCTGGCCGCAGGTTTCAGTTTTCACGGCGAGGAATGGCACACGCTGCTCGTCAATCCCACCTTTGGGCTCTTTCTCTTTTTTGCGGCGACCCTCGCCGTCGGGTACCGTGAGTATCGGCGGGTGGGAACGCTGGCCATCCCCCGTGAAGTCGCGATCCTCTCCCGAACGATGCTTTCGCTGGCCAATCTGAGTCTGCTCACTGGGTTGAGTCTTGAGCTGGATGGATACTTCGACCGGCACGCCGGGTTGGGGACGGACGGGTTGATTGAGCAGTTGGGACAGTCGATGCTCTATGCAGTCTATGGCGCGGTCATGATT
>JBEAVZ010000161.1:0-3164 GCA_041160645.1 Acidobacteriota bacterium | reverse complement strand
GAGCAGGTTCTCGACACGGTTGTAGGCGGTCTGGGGGCGGGCCGGCGCGCCATTGTTGAAGGAGATGTTGCCTTCAAAGGTGATCTGGTTGGCATGGCCCTGCTCGCTGTAGGCCTTCATGCCCGACGAGTAGTTGTTGAAGGAGATGACGTCGGAGATGAGCTTCGCGCCACTGAGGTTCTGGGCATAGATGCCATGACCGTGGCCACGGTAGTCGTTGGTCTCCTCCCAGCCATTGTGATAGATGATGGCGCCATAGATCTCGGCGTTCTCCGCCGCCTGCCAGAAGCCGATTCCGTTTCCGTTATCGTGAATGACGAGATTGATGAACTTGGTGTGGGGCCCGAAGACGTGGAGCCCCATTGGCCGTTTATGATGGCGCTGGGGAGAGGGGTTGGAGATCTCGAAATCGCGATACCAGGTCCAGGCCCCCTCGACGCGGATGCCTCCGCTGATGATCGCTCGTTCGCCGGGATACTGCCGGACGATGATTGGCGCGGTTGCCGTGCCGGTGAGGGTGCTGACCAGGGTTGGCTCTTCGGTGCCGAAGAGGATGGCCTGCGGAGCGGCGTGGACTCCACCGCGCAGCCAGATGGTGTCACCGGGGCGGGCGGGAGTGCGCGCGGAGAGCGCGGTGGTGATATCGAGCGGACGATTGAGCGTGCCGGGATGATTTGGGCGGCCCTCCGGGGCGACGTAGAAGTGGCGGCCGCGCACCGGCCGGGTCGACTTCTGGACGGGGCGGGCGCTGGCGCCGATGATCACCGCGAGGAGCGTTAGCGTGAGGGCCTGGATGATTCTTTTCATATCACTCTGGATGTTGGATGTAAGGTTGAAACGAACTGATCAGGTGTTCGGGCGCTCATCGCGATAGCCGGCTGAAGAGGCGCGGGTCCGGGCGGCCAGGCCTGAAGTGATCGATCACCCCACGCAGAAAGCCGGCTCCATAGGCAAAATGGTAGATGAAGAAGATTGCCGGCAGCACGGGCAGATAGCGGAGCGGCGCCGCCAGAGCGGCCAGCAGCGCGGCCAATGCATAAGTCGCCAGCTCGATGTACAACAGTCCCGCGGCATAGCTGGTAAATGGCGCGGCGGCCATCAGGCCGATGGTTGTGGCGACCCAGATGGCCGGGACGAGGTGGCGCCACGAGGCCGGCAGCCGGTGCTTGCGGATGACGGCGACCTTCCAGTAACCATACTGCAGATACTGCCGAAAGAGGCCCGTCAGTGAGCCGCGGGGGCGGTACCACGATCTGATGCGCCGTGACTGGTAGATCCGGTGGCCGGCGCGGGTCAGGCGCAGATTGAGCTCATCGTCCTGATTGCGAACCAGTTGTTCATCGAAGAGTCCAATTGCCAGCAGCGTCTCGCGCCGCCAGCAGCCATAGATGACGGTGTCGACAAAGCCCTCGTAATCGGGATCGTGGGACCGTGCTCCACCGACGGCAAACGGCGAGTGGAAGGCCGCGGCAATGGCCCCCTGACGATAGCCCTGGCTGTGGGTGCGTTGCGCGCCGCCGACATTGGCAGCTCCGGTCTCCGCGAGGACGAGGACGCACTGACGGAGATAGTCGGGAGCATATTTGGTGTGGGCGTCGATGCGAATGATGATCTCACTGCTCGCCACGCGAATGGCCCGATTGAGTCCGTGGGAGACGAATCGCTCTGGATTGTCGATGATCTGGATTGGGTAGAGTTCGGCCAGCTCCGCAAGCAGTTCGCGGGTTCCATCGTCACTCATTCCGTCGGCAATGATGATCTCGAGCTGGTCGAGTGGATAGTCTCCCTCACAGATCGAGGCGAGGCACGGCGCAATGGCGTCGAGCTCGTTGCGGCAGGGGATGATGATCGAGACGCGTGGAAGAGTCATCGGCGCTGCTCCTCTGGGGAGAGGCGGCAGACGACGGCGCGAAACTTGCCGCGTTCGCCGCGGGGGATCGAGTCGACCAGATCGATCTGCACCGTCACCTCGCCCATTCGCTGGCGGAGCCGGTCGCGCAGCAGTTCCTGGGCCGCGGTATCGAAGCCTGGCGCGGCGACACATTTCACCCGGAGCAGATCGAGCGACTCCTGAATGATCTGGGCTTCGCGGAGCGGCAGACCATAGAGGATCGGGTTGACCCAGTAGACACGCCGCCCATCGCGGGCGATCAGCGTGTCGTTCGATCGCCCCTCGATGCCAGCGATCTGCGGCAGCGTTCGTCCACACGAACAGGAGTGTCGATCGTTGGTGGGGGCGGCTGGGCAGGCGCGGTCGCCGACCGCGTAGCGGATAAGGGGCATGTCTCTGTTGAGCAGTCCGGTGCAGATAAGTCGACCAGACTCCGCAGTGGGGCGATCTTCGTCATCGTCGAGAATCTCGATCAATCCGGTGTCGGGCCAGAGGTGGAGGCGACCGGCAGGACATTCGCTGGCGGCGGCGACAATCTCCGCCATGCCATAGGTTTCTCGCACGGGCGCGCCAAAGATCGATTCGAGCGCCGTGCGCTGCCCGGGGAGCACTGGCTCAGAGTTGGTGATGATTACGCGAAGCCTGTCTGTTCGTTGTCCGGCGGTCTCCGCCGCGAGGGCGAGCGCCGCCCCGGAGGAGGCATAGGTGATCAGGTGGGTCACTCCGTACCGATTGAGCGCGTCGATCATCGCCGGCGCGTTCTTTTCGCTGATGTGATTGGCCGAGAGATAGAGTTGATTCATCGGCCGATTCCAGATCCAGAAGGGTGGCCTCTCACGCTCGATGGGGACGATCGGCTGTCCGCCCAGGATCGCCCAGGCATCGTGGCGCGTCACCCCGTGCCAGTGGCGCAGGCGGAGCTCGCTCAGGGCAAACCATTCGCGAACGGCGGCACGGCTCCACCAGAGCGAGATTGGCTTGCCGGTTGTCCCGCTCGTCCCTTCAGCATACATCTGCCGCCGATCGCAATCGTCGGCGAGGAAGGCTTGCGGGTTGGCACGCAGGCTCTCTTTCTCGAGGATCGGCCAGTTGGCAAGCTGATCGATCGATGATCGATCACCGTGCCGCCGCCGCGCATTCCACCAGTCACGGTACCACGGGACCCGCGTCGCGGCCCGGTGGAGCAGGCGCGCCAGTCGCTCTTCCTGCCAGCGCTGCCACTCTCCCGGACTCCAGCCTTCACGGCTCGCGGCAATGGCGATCAGCTCTTCTG
>JBEAVZ010000142.1:0-5372 GCA_041160645.1 Acidobacteriota bacterium | reverse complement strand
CGCCAGTTGTTCCACTGATTGGTCGACCTTCAACGTGTAGCTCTCGAGTGTGGCTGGCAGGTCTTTGGTGCGCTCCTTATCGAGGATCCAGACCCCGCTGAAGGTTGGAGGTTGGGTCTGGCCACTAACATTGATGCTGATAGCCAGAAGGATGAGCAGCGCCTGGATCGATCTGTTTTTCATTATTTTGTCTCCTGCGAATAGGGTAAATCGAATCTCCATCGTCGCCCAGGTTGGTCCCGATTGTGTCAGCTGGGCGCAAAATCTTTGTAATGAATGTAAATTCTCGCGATGGCCAGAGAGAGGGGACTGGGCAGCACGCCCGGGGAGATGGTGGTTTCGGCCATTGTGCCCTTCTGGCCTGAAGGCTATATTGGTCACCTCGGTATGGTATGCAGCGGTGCGTCTGAGCCCGCGTCTGATGATCAGGATTGGAGGTGTGAGTAATGCGGAGACATTGGTGGTGTCAGGTATTGTTGCTCGCGGTGGTGTGGATTGGGCTGGGGATCGATTCAAGGGCGCAGCATGGGTTGACGCTCTCTTTTGAGCCGCCGCATATGCTGGTGATTCACGGTGCGCATCTGCCGGGAGGGATGATTCGCATCAACTACCTGGAGGCCTACTGTCGTGCCAATTCGACGGAGGCAGACTGGGTTGCGCACACGGTCATTCCCCATCGCGTCAGCGGGGTCACCCTGAGTGAAGACCGGAAGACCCTGCGTCTGCGGGATACGCTCACTGATGGAGTGGTCGTTGACCACACGGTGACCGCCCGGGGCGATGAGATCGACTTTCAGCTGCGGGCCTCCAACCCGGGGAAGCAACGTTCTGAAGCGCACTGGGCCCAGGCTTGCGTGCGGCTCGGCGATTTTACAGGGTTCAATTCCGGCAGCCGGGAGCTCGATGACTACCTGGGCAAGTGCTTTATCTTTCTCGAGGGAAAGTTGGCGCGGCTGAGCGAAGTGCGCCCCTGGGCGCGGGAGGCTCGCTATATGCCAGGGCAGGTCTGGCCGGCGCCGGGTGTTCCGAGGTCTGATGTCAATCCGCGTCCACTCAGCACCCTGACGCCCGACAATGGACTGATCGGGGCTTTTAGTGTCGATGAGAAGCTGATCTTTGCGACGGCCTGGGAGCCATACCAGGAGCTCTTCCAGGGAGTCGCCCGCTGTCTCCATTCCGATTTTCGGCTGGCGGGTCTCAACCCGGGCGAGCGGCGTGAAGTGCGTGGTAAGATCTACCTGGTTGCCAGCGATCTGGCCGCGTTATTGAAGCGCTATGCGAAGGACTTTCCTGAACAGCAACCGCGCCGGTGACTGATCGACGGTGATCCTAATCGCTCTGGCCCAATGGCTCTGGCCCGATCACGTCAGGGGGCGAGATGCTGATTGCTGATTGTTGGTGTGCAAATTAGGGAGATTTGGCGGGGTGGGGGCCGCAGGCAAAAAAATGGCGGCATCGCCTGATAACAAACGCATGCCGCACGCGAAACTCACACATTCTGGAAGCGCCTGCTTCCATCTGAATAGACGATTCAACCGACGCGTTTTTGTCGCCGGGGCTTTTTTTGATGGAGATTTATTCCGGCAAAACGAGAGGTTACCTTTCGTTCGTGAAGGTAGCGCGCCGGCAGGTTGCCGACCTTCCATTATGATCAATCCCGGAGAGCGAAGTGGCATGAGCAGAGTCGTGAGCAGAGGAAGATGGATTGTTGCGGCGATCGTATTGCTGACCGTCTGGCTGGGAGACGGGGTGTTGGCCGATCACCGGACCCCAATCAGCGAGGGCTTTGGCGCGGAGGGGCCTTACCAGGTCCGTCTCGACCACTTTCCAAGTCCACTCTATCGGTCCGCGGAGGTGCGGGTCTTCCGGCCGGCGGAGCTGAACCGGAAGGCGCCAGTCATCTTCTTCGTGCCGGGATACAGCAACAACAATCCGGATAAGTATCGGGGACTGATCACGCACATGGTCAGTCGGGGCTATGCGGTTGTCTTCACGCCCTACCACCTCATCTCCGGAGATCTGACGCTGAACGAGAAGCGGTACGAGGCGATCTGGGAGGGAATGCGGGAGGCGGTTGTCCGCTTCGGCGAGTCATTCGATCTGGAGAGGGTCGGTTTCGTTGGCCATTCTTATGGAGCCGGGGCAATCTTTGCGATGAGCTTGCGGGGGCTGGAGCGCGAAGGCTGGGGGCGGCAGGGTTTGATGCTCTTCTCGATGGCCCCGTGGTACCATTTCCAGCTGCAGCCGCGTGATTACCAGAATTTTCCGGCGCACGCCAAGCTGGTGATCCAGGTCTATGAGGATGATAAGGTCAACGATCACCGACTTGGACGCGAACTCTTTGAGCGGATCAATCTGCCCCTCAGTGAGAAGGATTTCATGATGGTTCGCGGCGATCGATTTGGAGAGGCGCGGATCGACGCGGGGCATGGGGCGCCGGAGAGCCGGGAGACGGTGGATGCGATCGACTATTACGCGATCTACCGGGTTTTTGACGCGCTCTCGAGTTATGCGTTCACCGGAGACGAGGCGGGGCGGCTGATCGCGCTCGGCAATGGCGGAGGCGCGCAGCGCTACATGGGGCGCTGGGCGAACGGACAGCCGATTCGGGAGATGCTGACAGGTGATTGTGTGGGCATTACCAGGTCGCCGATGAGTTTTCTCTTTCCGTCACTTACCGGGGCGGGACGGGAATCGCGATGGTTCTCGCGCCTCCTCTTTCCGGGCCGCCAGGAGAATGATGGTTCAGCGGCGACCGAATCGCCGCGTGGGGAGGCGGGGCCGAATTGCGCCCCGGCAAAGTGAGCAAGGTGGAGGAGAGAGCTTGAACAGTCCGGAGAGTTTCAACCAGTTTGGCGCAGACCATCTTCCGGGTCTGCTGGGCATCAATATCACGGCCATCTCTGAAAAAGTTGTCCGGGCGGAGCTGGTCGTCCGTCCCCACCTGCTGGCCCCGAATGGATATCTGCATGCCGGGACGGTCGTCTCCCTGGCCGATACTGCGGCGGGATATGGCTGCATCGCCCATCTCCCGACCGGAGCGACCAGTTTTACGACGATCGAGTTGAAGAGTAACCATCTTGGAACCGCGCGTGATGGTGTTATCGATTGCGTGGCCACCGCGGTTCATCTTGGACGTTCGACTCAGGTCTGGGATGCGGTCGTGACGCACCGCGAAACTGGCCGGACAATCGCCATGTTTCGCTGCACGCAGATGCTGCTCTATCCCTGAGCTCAGGTTATGCGGAGATGGCCAGCTCCCTGCCGCAGACAAACGACCGGGCAGAAATTACAAAATAGCTTGGAAAAGATCACGCCAAGGCATACTATGTGGAAAAAGCCAGACAATGGACAGTTTTTCCATCTTTTGAGAAGTCGAGGTGTTGATGATGTCGAATCCAGGGATCGATTCTACGCGTCAGGATCCGGAGGGGTTTGAGAGCCATCTTGCCAAGCTTTTTCAGGCAGACGGGTATGAAGTGGTTCTGCCCCCCGCCGACAAGAAGGGCTATGAGTTCGAGCTGCGCCGCAAGAGCAGTTGCATTGCCGTCCAGGCTAAGGCCTACGCTGGAAAGTGCAGCATTGCCCAGATCGAGAAGTTTCTCCACTTTCTGGGAACGAGCGAGGCCAAGCAGCGTTTCAGCGAAGGCTGGTTCGTGGTCGCCAATGGGTATGCCTCGACGGTCGCGCAGTGGGCGGCCGCCGAGCAACTCGCCAACCTCCGTATCGGCACCTGTGAAGATGGCAAGGTGCGGTGGATCTATCCGGATGCGGCCGGGGAGCGGACAGAGAAAAGTCGCCGGAGGCGATACGACGATTACACCTACATTGGAGTCTTCACGAGCAAGGGCGGAGTTGGCAAGACCACGGTAGCGGCCCATCTGGCTGGCGCTTTCGCCTTGATGGGGCACGATGTGGTTCTGCTCGATCTCGATCCGGATCGGAACCTGAAGAAGCTCTTTCTGCGTGATCCGGAGATGATCAACGAGGATGCCTCGATGTATGTTCCCCCGGTCTCGAGTGATGAGGAGGGGGCCACGATCAATGTGCAGACGCTCGAGGAGTGGTATGCACAGGGGAGTCCGGACGCCAAGCTGGTCATATGTGACTGTTCTCCGGTGCTTGCCGAGAACCCCATCAACATCGTTGGCCTCTTTGACTACTGCATCGTTCCGACGCTTCTCACACCGCTCGGTATTGCCAAGAATGCCGATGTTATTCTTCGAACATTCCACCATATTCGACGGTACAACCAGAAGGCGCAGCTGCTGGCGATGATCAACAGTTACATTACGGATCAGGAGGAGCGCAACAGTCTCCTCATCGAGCATCTGCAGAAGCATCTTCGTAAGTATCTGCGCTCGGACAAGAAGTGCAAGTTTATCCACCCCGATCAGGCAAAGGTTCGTTACAGCGTCTCTCTTCTCTACTGGGGTGAGCACATCATCAACAAGTCGAAGCCGCGACTAGCCTTTCAGAAAGCGGGTGGGCGGAGCTATCCCCTCGCCGATTTTCTGCAGCTGGCAGCCTACCTCGAGGATCACACGGACCTGGATAAGTTGAAGAAGGGAGAACAGTGAAGGCTGCAAAAGAGTGGAGCGGGGTGATTGACCTTGGCGCATCGTCCACCGCCCATCAAATGAGAGAGGGAGAAGAGAACTGATGATTCTCAAAAGTCTGAGAGTGCCTGGGCTCGCCGCCTTCCTGGTCCTGGTGATGGGCGGCAGTGGCGCAAGCGTCGTGGCGGAGAGCGGGCCCAAAGCCTCAGGAGCGGTTACCGAGTACCAGATCCTGCGTCGGATTCCGAAGGAGAGGCTGCGGGCGTTGATCGGCAACAGCATTCCGGACAAGGATGGCTTTGTCGGGACGAATGCCCGCGCCGGGAAGTGGATCGAGGCCGGAACGCAGCGGGGCAGCTGCCGGACGGTGATCTACGGTGTGGTGGCCGATGATCTGGCGATGGCCGACGATGCCTGGCGAGGAGTGGAAGCAGCCTTTGCCCGGCAGCTCGAGGACGGGCGCTTTGAGGCCAATGAGCGACCGAACGGGGCCAGCGCGAAGCCGTTTGGCGCGGCGGTGGAGACCTCCTATTTCTTTCTGCAGGAGGTGGGGCGGATGGTTCTGATCATCCGGCAATCGCCACACGAAGCCCACTTCCGGACCCGATTGGCGGCCCTCGAGCCGAAGATTCGGCGCGGGATGGCCTTCGTCCGGTCGGGATACGATTCGATTATTGAGAAGAGCACCCACTCGGTCAATCGGATTGTCATTGCCGCAAAGGCCTTTGGGCTGTGTGGTCTGGTCCTGAATGACCAGGAGCTGATCGCCACTTCGCGCCGTCTGGTTGCGCACGCCCTGACGCGGCGTGATGA
>JBEAVZ010000115.1:0-3947 GCA_041160645.1 Acidobacteriota bacterium | reverse complement strand
GTTCCAAGAAGAACAGCCTCCGCCAGAACAACTACGGTGGTGTGATTACCGGCCCGTTTGCGATTCCGAAGGTCTACAACGGCACCAACAAGACCTTCTTCATGTTCAATTACGAGGCCCGCAAGCGTCGTGATGGCGGACTGGCCCAGACGGCCAACCATCCGCCGACCGCCTTCCGCAATGGCGACTTCAGCTCACTGCTCAACCTGCCGACCCCGTTGCGGATCGTCGATCCGCTGACGGGCGATCCGTTTGCCGGGAATATCATTCCCTCCAACCGGATCTCGCCAGCGGCGCGCGAGCTGATGAAGTTCTGGCCAGAGCCGCAGCGGGTCAACGCCAATCCGCTCGTCGGAATCAACTATACCGGCTTTGAGCGCCGCACCCTCGATGACACCCAGGTCTTTGGGCGCATCGATCACAACATCAGCGAGAACGACAAGATCTTTGCTCGTTACGCTTTCAACGACGTCACCTACCGGGTCATCCCGGGCGACAACCCGAACTTTACCTATTTCGTCGCCGGCCGCAACCAGAATCTGGGAACGGCGTGGATCCACATCTTCAATCCGAACCTGATCAATGAGGTTCGTTACGGCTATAACCGCTCGGTCAACAATACGCTCAACAACCGCGCCAACACGAGCTTCGATGTGGAGACGCTTGGACTGACCGGGTTCCGCGTCGTCAACGACGGCAACCGCAAGTTCACCTCGCGGGAGACCGGTATCCCGACGATCTCGGTCAACGCCTTCTCGACCCTCGCCGAGCAGGATGGCGGCAACGGTTTCGACTTCAACAACCTCCACCAGTTCAACGACAACCTGACCTGGGTGCACGGCAGTCACACCACCAAGTTCGGTTTCGACTACCGCTGGGTGGCACTCTACCGTGGCGCGGCGAATGTGCCGCGTGGTGGTCTCAACTTCAACGGCGACGTTGCCAACAATGGCTTTGCCGCCTTCCTGCTTGGTTTCCCGAGTGTGACGACGACGCCGGAGGGGTTGCCACGGACCCAGACCCGCCAGCAGCGCTATGCTGCCTATGCCATGGATGACTGGAAGGTCTCGCGCAAACTGACCCTCAACTATGGTGTGCGCTGGGAGTACAACACCCCCGCGGTCGACGTCGAGGGGCTCTGGCGTTCACTCAGCTTCGATGTCCGGACCAATGGTCTGCCGACCGTCATTCCGAGCATTGGAACCGAGTATGAGTTCTATCCGCCGCAGCGTGACATCTTCATGCCCCGCTTTGGGTTTGCTTATCGTCCAACCGAGGACTGGGTCATCCGTGGCGGAGCTGGCATGTACTACAATGTGCACCAGCTCAACAACTACACTATTCTCAACCTCAACCCGCCCAAATCGGGAACGAGCAACTTTGCCAACACCGCGACGGCGGGTCGGATCACCAATGCGGCGACCCAGCCCGTGCTGACCTTTGCGTCGCCGTTTGGAGTCGTCAATCCGACCAGCGCGACCGGTATCAACGCGCTCGATCCGAACAATCCGCAGCCGGCCGTCGCCCAGTGGAGCCTCGACGTGCAGCGTCGTCTGCCGTTCGATATTGTCCTCTCGGTGGGCTATGTCGGCAACAAGGGCTCGCATATCGACCAGACGGTCGAGCTGAACGCGCCCCGTCCATCGATTCTGCCCAACCCCAACGCACGCCGTCCGATTCCGTCGTTCGCCGATGGCGTCAATGGGCCGGTTCGTCCGCTCAACCGGCTGCGCTGGCTGACCTCGGATGGCAATTCGTGGTACCACGCGCTGCAGGTCAACGCCCAGAAGCGTTTCTCGCAGGGGCTGCAGATGAACATCGCCTACACCTGGGGCCGGGCCATGGGTGAAGGGTATGGTCGAAACGAGGGTGGTGGAGCGATCCCCAACTCGTACCAGGATCCGTTCAACCGGGCGGCAGAGAAGACCCGCTACGGTTTCGACTTCCAGCACAGTGCGGTGATCAGCTTCCTCTATGAGCTGCCGACACCCGGTGCGCTCAATCAGGGCGTGGCCAAGCACATTTTTGGCGGCTGGCAGATGAACGGCATCGTCGTCCTTCGTTCGGGGCTCCCCTTCTCGGTGACCCAGACCAACACTCTCAACACGATCGAGGGCCACGTCCGTCCTGATCTGGTTGGCAATCCCAAGCTGGACAATCCGACGATCGACAAGTGGTACAATCCGGATGCCTTCCGGGTCGTCACCTGTCAGCAGCCGGGTGCGGGCGCGACCGACGCCGGTCGCGCGCTCAACCAGTATCTGGCCGGGTTCTGCAAGTATGGCAGCGCCGGGCAGGGAATTCTCGAGGGCCCTGGCTTCAAGAACGTCGACTACTCCCTGATCAAGAATATTCCGATCAAGGATGACATCCGACTCCAGTTCCGGGCGGAGATCTTCAATATCTTCAATACTCCGCAGTTCGGCACGCCGAACGCGGGTCTCAACGCGGCGACGGCCTTCCTGCCGACGACTGCCGGTGGTGCGTTCCCAACCCAGGTGGCGCCCTCGCGCGGTCCTGGCTCGATTGCCAACATCGTTGCCCCAATGCGGCAGATGCAGTTTGGTCTGAAACTGATCTTCTAGGGGCGGGATATTCTGCTTCAACTATCGCGGGGGGTCTGCGAAGCTTCGTCTTCCCGGATCCCCCGTCTTTTTATTCTGGCTCTCTTACAGGAAAAGGATTGTGTTATGTCCAATCGTCGCAATTTTCTTCAGGCGATGTCGAGTATCCCGTTCATTGGATCGATCTTTGGAGGTGAAGTAATGGCCGCACCACCAGCCCGCGATTTCTTCAAGGAACTCGGAGTACGCCCCTTCATCAATGCCGCCGGGACCTACACGACGCTGACTGCATCGCTTATGCACCCCGAGGTGATGGCGGCCATCAACTATGCATCAAAGACCTTTGTTCCGCTCAACGATCTGCACGACGCCGTTGGCAAGCGGATTGCGGAACTGGTTGGTTGTGAGGCGGCTATGGTCACCTCTGGCGCGGCGGCGGCGTTGACGGCGGGAACCGCCGGAGTGGTCGCCGGCAAGAATCCGGAGTGGATCAGACGCATCCCTGACCTCGCTGGATCGGGGATGAAGAATGAGGTGATCGTTCAGAAGTCACACCGGAACGGGTACGACCATGCGGTCCGCAACTGTGGCATCAAACTGATCGAGGTCGAGACCGCTGAGGAGATGGAGCGGGCGATCAATGAACGGACGGCGATGATGTTCTTCTTCAATGACGCCGATCCGCGGGGTCAGGTCAAGAGCGAGCAGTTTGTGGCGATTGCCAAAAAGCACAAGATTCCGAGCCTCAATGACGCGGCCGCCGACGTCCCGCCGACCGCAAACATCTCGAAGTATACGAGCATGGGCTTCGACCTGGTCGCGTTCTCGGGTGGGAAGGGGATTCGCGGTCCGCAGAGCGCCGGGCTGCTGCTTGGCCGCAAGGATCTGATCGAGGCCGCCCGCCTCAACTATTCGCCAAACAGCGACAGCATCGGACGCGGCATGAAGGTCAACAAGGAGGAGATGCTCGGCATGATGGTCGCCGTCGAGGTCTACCTGAAGCGTGACGCGGCAGCGGAATGGAAGGAATGGGAGCGGCGTGCCAAGGTGGTGATCGACGCAGCGACCGCGGCCAACAAGGCTATCTCGGGTGAGGTCTATGTTCCGCCGATCGCCAATCACGTCCCGACGGTGCGGATCAAGTGGGAGAAGTCGGCGCTCAATCTGACCGCAGATGAGGTGCGGAAGCGCATGAAGGAGGGGACGCCGGCAATCGAGATCACTCCAGGAAATACTCCGGCTACCGAGGCGAGCCAGTCTTTCTCAGTCGGGATCTGGCAGCTCCAGCCGGGTGAGGTCGATATTGTCGCGAAGCGACTGAAAGCCGCACTGGTCTGATTCAGCAGTCGAATGACAGCGAAAAAAGGGAGGAAGGAGGCGGTG